>JAIRXY010000289.1 GCA_031268055.1 Prevotellaceae bacterium
TAATTCTTAATTAATTAGCATCCTACTCTTACTGCCTTGTGCAGACCTTTTGTGTTGCGCAGGTGGTAAAGCAGGAAATCAAGTTGCTTGACATTTTTTACAAATACGCGCATTTGCCCTTCGAGCATTCCTCTGTTCAGCGTGAGCTGCAAAGACCGAATTGCCCCCGGCGCGCAGGAATCGACCACATCGCTCAGCTTTTGCTGTATGCCAACTTCGTTGCCGGCCGAAATTTTAATCACCGCCTGAAACGATCCTGAATCTGCCTGCTGCCGCCACTTTGCGGGAATAACGCGGTAGGCGTACAGGTCGAACAGGCGCTCGGCGTTGGGGCAGCTGGTGCGGTGAATGGTAATGCCGCTCCCCACGGTCACAAAGCCAAAAATATCGTCGCCGTATATGGGGTTGCAGCACTTACCCAGCTTGTACTCCACGCTGCTGAGCTGCTCGTCTACCACAACGTAGTCGCTTGAGGAGGTTGCCTTGTCGGGGCTTTTTTGCGCCTGCCGCTTTGCCGCCGATTCTTTTTCTACCGCCTGTAGCTCCCCTGCCGCGTGCCGCTGGAGCACATCGTGCACCAGCGCAAAGTCAAGCTCCTCAAGCGCCAGCTTTACGAAGAGCTCGGTAGCGGTTTTCATCTTGAAGCGCTTTACGAGCAGCAGCGTTGCGGCGTCGGTCGACGTGCCCAGCTTCCAATTTTTGAGCTTGCGCTCCAGCGCCTCCCGCCCAATGGCCGCCACCTTTGCCTCGTCCTCGCGCAGCTTTTGCCGTATCTTGTTTTTTGCCTTTGCAGTGGTTACGTACTCCAGCCAATCAAGAGTAGGCACCTGATTTTTTGCGGTCAGCACGTCAACCACGTCGCCGGTTTGCAGCGTTTCACGAATGGATACGTGCTTTCCGTTGCGAATAGCTCCCGTGCAGCGACAGCCTAAGTTGCTGTGAATGTCAAACGCAAAGTCGAGCGCCGTAGCGCCCACCTTGAGCTGGCGCAGGTCGCCCGTTGGGGTGAATACAAATATTTCGTTGGGCGTGAAGGTAGCCTCGTAGTCTACCTCGCAGCCGGCGGTTTCGAGCGAAGCGCGCATGCGGGCAAGCCAAGCCTCCGTGCCTCCATTATCCTGCTGTACCCCCTTGTAGCGCCAGTGCGCCGCCATGCCGTGCTCTGCGTTGTCGTCCATGCGGCGAGTGCGAATTTGCACCTCCACGTCCTGCCCTTTGGCCACCCTTACGGTAGCGTGCAAGCTCTCGTAGCCGCTTTCTTTCGGCTTGGTAACCCAGTCGCGCAGGCGCTTGAGGTCTGGCTCGTAGCGCGACGTAATGGTGGAGTACACATCCCAGCAGGCCGCCACCTCATCTTTACGGCTATCGGGCGGCATGTCGAGTATAATGCGAATGGCAAAAACATCGTACACGCCCTCAAACGGCACGCCCTGCTTCTGCATTTTGCTCCAAATGGAGTAGGCGGATTTGGTGCGGTACTTCAGGTCAAAGCTATAATTTTTTTTCTGCAGCTCGCTACGCAGGGGAGCAATAAAATCTTCCACCAGCTGGCTACGCGCTTTCTCGCTCAGCTTTAGCTTGGTGTTGATGCTCCGGTACACGGCGGGGTCGGTGTAGCGCAGCGACAAGTCCTCCAGCTCCGACTTGAGCTTGTACAGCCCCAGCTTGTGCGCCAATGGCGCAAAGAGCAGCAGCGTTTCGGCCGATTTTTTTGCGTGCTTTGACTTCGGGAAAAACGAGAGCGACCGCATAACCTCCAGCCTGTCTGCCAGCTTGATTACAATCACCTGAGGGTTGGTTGAGTAGCTCACAATGAGCTTTCGGAAAGCCTCCGCTTGCAGGGCTGTTGTCTTGAGGTCGAGGCGCGCAATCTTGCTCAGGCTATTCACCATTGAGGCCACCTCTTTGCCAAAAGTTCGCTCCAAGCCAACCGCCTCAAGGGGGTGCACGCAGTCGGTCTCGTGCAGCAGCACGGCCGCCGCCGCCTGAGCGCCCAAGCCTACCTCGGCGGCAACAATTTGCGCCACATCCAGCGCATGGAAAATGAAAGGATCGCCATTTTCGCGCGTTCGCCCATCAAGCGCCTGCACAGCTTGCTCAAAGGCGCTGTGCAGGCGCGATTTTTCGAGCTCTTGGGGCGAAAAAAGGGCTGACAGGGTGGTATATTTTTGCTCTATGCTATAAATCATACAGAATGATACGCCAATGTTGAATGGGCAAAATTACAAAAAAAAATCAGGTATCCGAATCGCTATTGTTCGATAAAAATTAAACACAAAATGTTCATTAGCATATTAATTCATGAAAATCAGCCAATCTTTCATGAATTAATACAGTGTATATCATTTACAACCAAGGTGTTACAGTGAAGATTTTCTAAAGGCATCCATTAGGAACATACGTTGGTTATCAAATAATTACATTTAAATGGATAATTTTGGTTTAACATTGAATTAGTTTACGCCGTTGTAATGACAATTCAAAAATTGCGCTATTCGTAATTTTTAGCGTGCATCAACTTATTCAAAATTAAGAATTAAGAGTTCATCCTAACTCTTGTTCTCCTCCTCTGCCTCTGCCTCTCCGCTGTTGAGGGTTTTGTGAAAAGCGGCCTCTATCTTCTTTGTTTGTCGCTCGTACCGCGGGTTAAAAGAGATAAAAATGCTTATCAGAATGGAGATGAATATCAACCAGCCTGTAGCTCTGGGAAAAAGCGGCAGGAGCACAGAAAGTATCAGCAGAATGCACAAGAACGTGCGGGAAAGGTTGAGCAGGATAAGCACCCCCTTGTTAAAGTGGTTTTCCTTTAGCAGCTTAAAAAATACGCTGTTGCTCAGGAAGCGCCTTGGGCTGGTTATGCCGTACAGGAAGGGCGACATGATTAGTATGGTCAGCCCTGCCGCCAGCACTTTTCCGAGGGTGGCCGGCAGCTGCTCCACGATGAACGGGATGAGCGTTATGTTCGACAGAATTACAACGGCTACGGCGAGCGTAAAGTACACCAGCACCGGAACAAACAGCCCTTTAAGCAGCGTAAGCCAGTCGTTGGAGGGGTTATCCTCCGTTTTGCTTTTGCCCTGCGCGTACCCGTCAAGCAGCTTGTTCCACCTGCCGGGAATCCATTTTTCGACTTTGCCGTAAATCATCTCCGAATACTTGATGCCGTACGGGGTGGTGAACGTGGTGATGACCGATACTGCCACAACAATGGGGTATATGAAATTGCTGATAACGCCCAGCTGAATCCCCAGCGTTGCAATGATGAACGAGAACTCGCCTATTTGCGCAAGGCTAAATCCCGACTGCATGGAAACCTTGAGGCTTTCGCCCGAGGCCAGCACCCCCAGCGTTGCAAAGATAATGCGCCCCAGCAGCACCACCACGGTCAGGACTACTATCGGGACGATGTGCTCTACAATCAGGCTGGGCACAATCATCATGCCTACCGATACGAAAAACACCGCGCCAAACAGGTTTTTGAGCGGCTGCACTAAGTACTCTATGCGCTTTACCTGCACCGTTTCGGCCAGAATAGACCCCATGATGAACGCCCCCAGCGCGGCAGAAAAACCAACCGCCTGCGCGAGCAACACCATTCCCAAGCACAGCCCGCAGGAAACGATGAGCAGGGTCTCGTCGTTCAGGTAGCGCTTTAGCCGCCGTAGGGCGGGGGGTATCATAAAAATACCCACAACAAACCACACCACAATAAAGAACATCAGCTTGAGCAGGCTTGCCACCAGCTGCATGCCCTCAAACGTTTTGCTCACGGCGATGGTGGAGAACAGCACCATCATCAGGATGGCCGCTATATCTTCGATGATGAGAATACCAAAAACGATATTCGCAAAGCGCTGCCGCTGCTGTCCCAAGTCGTTAAACGCCTTGATGATGATGGTGGTGGAGGCCATAGAAATCATGCCGCCCAGAAAGATGCTCTCTATGTTGCTCCAGCCCAGCAGGTAGCCCACTGCATACCCAATACCTACCATAGCCCCCATGTTGATGATGGCGGCTATCAGCGCGGCGCCGCCTACCTCCAGCAGCTTCTTAAACCTGAACTCCAGCCCGAGGGCAAAAAGCAGAAAAATAATTCCGATTTCCGACCACGTAGCGAGGCTCTGGCTATCTACCACCGAGGGCATCAGGTTCATGTGCGGCCCCACCATAAATCCCGCCACGATGTAGCCCAGCACCACGGGTTGCCGTAGCCACTTGAATAAAATAGTTACTACACCGGCGGTTATAAGGATTAGGGCTAAGTCGGCTACTAAAGCGGGTAAGTGTGTCATGTCTCTTTTTTGCAATTATAGTTTCGTCGCAAATTTACCACTTTATTTGCATTAGAGCAAATCTCCATCCACAAGCGCCGGTAAAGTCCCGACGAAAATTGTATTTTTTTCGGCAAAGCAAGCAAAGAAAATAAGGTGGATTTCGTTCAAAATTCAAAATTTCGTCGTCAGTCCGGTTTGCCGTCGATGTATGAGGCGGAGGTGTTCTCCCACCTGTTGGAGGCGCTATCGAAGGCAAAGAGCGATACTTCGTCTCCGCTGTGGCTACTCTTTGCTCTCCTTGTAGCGCGAATAGGCCGCTCCAGCTCTTCGCTGGTTTTCGCCTTGTCCAGCAAAACAGGTACACGCTGCCCCGGCATAGCGGGGCTTGTTGGGGTAGCATGTCCGCCACCGCCATGCGTCGACAAATGGCGGCTGCCCTCCTGTGCAGATTTTTGCTGCCCTACCTCCTCATCTTCGCCGTAGGGACGCAAGGGCGGGTAATTGTTCGGCGGACAGTCAATGATGGGTACATCTGCTGTCGGCTTGGGCGGCTTGGGCGGCCTTGGGGGAGCAGCGGAACGCTTGGTAAAGGGTTTTTCTCCGGGCCCGTCGGGTATATCAATATCATCCATCTCGAATCCGGTGGCAATGATGCTGACGGTAACGTCTTCGCCCAGCTGCGGGTTTTTCCCGACGCCGGTTTTGATGTACAGCCTGTCGTCGCCTACTTCGCTGAGGACAATCGCGTTTATCTCCTTCATTTCGCTCATCTTGAGCTCCTTTGTTCCCATCATGATATTTATCAGCACATTCTTTGCTCCGCGGATGCTGTTGTTGTTGAGCAGGGGCGAGTTAATGGCCTGATTTACGGACTCTACCGCCCGATTTTCGCCCGAGCAGCGCCCAATTCCGATAAGCGCCACACCGCTATTCTTCATTGCGCTTCGCACGTCGGCAAAGTCCACGTTGATGTGCCCCGATACGGTGATGATTTCGGCAATGCTCTTTGCGGCGGTGCAAAGCACCTCGTCGGCCTTGTCCAAGGCTTCGAAAAGGGTGAGGTCGCCGTAAAGCTCCAGGAGCTTTTCGTTGTTTATCACCAGCAGCGAGTCAACGTACTTGCGGAGCTCTCGAATACCGCTGTAGGCGGTTTCCATTCGCCAAGGCTCCAAGCTCGAGAAGGGCAGGGTGACAATGGCTACGGTGAGAATCCCCATATCCTTTGCCACCTTGGCAATGACGGGCGCTGCGCCGGTGCCGGTGCCACCCCCCATGCCCGCCGTGATGAAAACCATCTTGGTGTTGCTCCGTATGAGTTCGGCCACCTCGCTCAAGCTTTCCTCAGCGGCTATTCTCCCCTGCTCGGGGTCTGAGCCGGCGCCCAATCCCTCGGTAATCTTTTTTCCCAGCTGGATTTTTACCGGCACGGGGCTGTTGCTGAGCGCCTGCACGTCGGTGTTGCAAACAACAAAGTCGACATCCTTAATGCCCAGCTCGTACATGTAATTGACAGCGTTGCAGCCACCGCCGCCAACGCCTACTACCTTAATGATGGAGGAAGGTCTGCTGTGGTCGCCCCACATTTCCTCAATGTCTGCCATGAATTTTGAATTTTAAATTTTGAACTTTGAATTAAGTTTGGAAATTTTGAATTTTGAATTAGCTTACGCCGTCAGGACATTCAAAATTTACAACAGGTATACATCGTCGTCTTCGACAAAGATGCCTCCTAAAATCTTTTCTATTTTTCCTCTGGCCTTCGCTATAAGAGGCAGCTTGTCTATGAATCCGCCGATTTTTTTCCCGCTGCTGTCTACTTTGTATCCGTGCATCATCAGGCCAACGCTGGTGGCCATGATGGGGCTTAGGTTGCGAGGCTTGCTGTTGACTATTTGCTGCAACCTCGGGTAGCCTATTCGCACGTCCAGCCCTGTGCGCAGCTGGAAGAGCTGGGGCAGGTGCCTTACCAGCGAGCCTCCTCCGGTGAGCACAATGCTTGATACTTCATCCTCGAAGCCGCTCTCCCGAATGAGGTAGTTCACCGCGTCGACGATTTGCTCCATGCGGTCGCGGATGACGGCGGCCAAGTTCCGCTCGCTGATTTTTCCCATCTCCTGCCGCGCCGTGTCCTTGTAGTATGGAATGATGACATTCTCCGAGCAGCAGTCCTCAAAGCAAGAGCCATGCTCCCGCTTGAGCTTTTCGGCCGTGGCCTTGGATATTTTGTAGGCTTCGCCAATATCCTTGGTGATAGCCTCCCCTCCGCAGGGGATGACCGCCGTTGAGCGTATGATGTTTTTGTAGTCAATCACCATATCGCTGGTGCCGCCTCCAATGTCGAGCAGGATGGCGCCGGCCTCCTTTTCCTCTCTGGTGAGCACCGCCTCTGCCGAGGCAATGGGCTCGAGAATGAGGTTGTCGAGCGTCAATCCGCAGCGCTCTATGCACAGGCGTATCCGGTCCATTGCGTCGCTGTCGCTCACCACAATGTGGTAGCTGATGGTGAGCTTACTCCCCTGACATCCTACGGCCTTTTGCACCAGCTCGCCGTCTATGACGTAATCCTGCGTGATGACGTGCAAGATTTTCTGCCCCGGCTTTAGGGCAATGCTGTACATTTGCGCTTTCAGGTCGCTCACCTCCTGTTCGGTGATAATTGCCTTGGGGTTTGCGCGTATTTTTTGCGCGCTGTTCTGCAAGCTCGATATGTGCCGCCCTGCAATGCCTACTACTACCTTATCCTGACGCACGTCTACCTTTTTGTATAGCGCGCTGAGGCACTCCCTGATGGAGTCTGCCGTATCCTCGATGTTCTCCACCAGACCACGCCTCACGCCGCGCGAGTAGGTGCACTGCTGCTCCTCTATCGAAATTCTTCCGTTGGGTGTAACCTTGCCTATAATGGCTGCAATCTTGGTTGTGCCAATATCAATTGCCGTTACGTAGCTGCTCTGTTCCATGATTTAAAATATACCGTTAATGAAATATACTAAGTTTTCTTTCTCCTGCACACCACCTGCTTTCCAAACGACAGGTCGATTAGCTCGTAGGTGTTCCATCCGTTTACCGGCATTCCCTTTTCGTACATCACCTCGAGCTTGTGGAGTTTGTACTCGAAGCGCTCAAAAGTACCCATGCGGATAAGGTGTGCTCCTACGCGCGGCACGAGCTCTACCCTCCCCTGCGGGGTGAGGTAAATCTGCTCTACCTGCGCCTGCCAAAAGGCGCTCTCGCTGATGTACCGCGCAAAATTGTACAGCTGACAAAGCAGGGTATCGCTCTTTTTCTTCTCCTCAAAAAACGCAAACATGCTCCCCGTAAAGCCGCTGCCAAACGGCGAGGCGATGTGCCCGCTCGCTATGGGCACGCTCGAGGTGTAGCCGCTGTAGGGCTGAATGATAAACCCTTCGTCGTCGATGTAAAAGCTCTGCCCGTTCTGGGCGTAAACCCGCACTATGGGCTTGCGCTGCCTGACGCTTACGTGCAGCGTTCCATCGGCGGTGGTGTACACCTCGGCGCTCTTGATGAGGCTGCGCTTCATGAGCGCATTTTCCATCTCCATCGTCGATATTTCGCTCACCTTTTTGCCGAAGTAGGACAGGCCGCTCCTGCGAAAAATGGCGGGGATATCCTCCTTGTGCACAAAGCGGTTGAGGCTGCTATCGGCAATGACTACCCTAATGTTGGTGCACAGCACCTTTTCGGCCTGCCCACGCGCATACAGCATCGTCATCACAAGGCCAACCGTTACCGCCGCAAGCAGCACAAGGATAAGGGATATGTTTATTATGCTCCGCATAATTCAATTCAATTAAGAATTAAGAATTAAGAATTAAGAATATGCGGCCTCTCGCGGCCTCTTGCTGGCGCGGGCTGCAAGCCCGCGCCGTTTTACTATACTGTTTGGCACGGACTGCAAGTCCGCGCCAGCGAAACAGCGGGTAGAGGGTTTTTGGTTATGCTGCATATTCGTAATTCGTAATTCTTAATTCGTAATTTCTTCTCTTATCTTCTCCACCATAGCGTCAATGTCGCCTGCGCCGAGGGTTACTAATACCTGTAGGTCTTTGCCTTTTAAGACCTCCAGCAGGTCGCTTTTGCTGCACAGGGTTTTGCTATCGATGCTCACCTTGTCGAAAATGAGCGACGAGGTAACTCCCTCAATAGGCTTCTCTCGCGCTGGGTAAATATCCAGCAGAATCAGCTCGTCCAGCAGGCTCAGGCTCTCGGCAAATTCCGGCGCAAAGTCGCGCGTACGCGAGTAGAGATGGGGCTGGAAGATGCCCGTAATCTTTTTGCCCGGAAACATGCCCCGTATTGACGTTATTGCCGCCCTCAACTCCTCGGGGTGATGCGCATAGTCGTCGATGTAGGTGAGGCGTGGCGTTTGCAGCTGCACGTCAAAGCGTCGCTGCACGCCCCGAAAGGTACTGAGCGCCTTCGGCAAAAGCCGCACGTTTACGCCCGCTATCCAAGCCGCCGCGCTTGCTGCAACGGCGTTCTCCACGTTCACCCAGCCCGGGGCTCCTACCGTGCAGCCGCGAAGCGTTTGCCCCAGCATATAAAGGTCGAACGAGAAGCATCCGTTCTCAATAGGCTTGATGTTGAACGCGTAGAAGTCGGCGTGCTCGTCGAAGGCGTAGGTGTACATGCGCTTGTTGAAGTGCTGCATAAAGGCGGGCTTGCCGTTGCGCGCCAGCTTCTTCTTTACAATGAGCGTTCCGTTAGGCTTGAGTTGGCTCACAAAGTTCTTGAATGCCCGCTGAACTTCCTCAAGGCAGCCGTACACGTCGAGGTGGTCAGCATCGACGGAGGTGACAACGGCCACGTCGGGGAAGAGGTGCAGGAACGAGCGGTCGTACTCATCGGCCTCGGCCACCATCAGCTTAGCGTCGGCAAGCAGCAGGTTGGTGCTGTAGTTCTTGGATATTCCGCCCAGAAAGGCGTTGCAGCCGCCGCCTGCCACCGTGAGGATGTGCGCCAGCATGGTGGAGGTTGTTGTTT
>JAIRXY010000038.1 GCA_031268055.1 Prevotellaceae bacterium
GCCTTGTCCACCGTGGGGCTGCCAAGCACATACTTGCCTCCCGCCGGCTCTACTTGGTAGAATCCGATGGAGGAGAGCACGTACCATGCCGACATTTGCCCTACATCCTCATTGCCCGACAAGCCGTCCGGCGTATCGCTGTACATGGCCGACAGCGCTTCGCGTACCCTGTCGGCTGTTTTTTGCGGCTGCCCTGCATACGGGTACAGGTAGATGATGTGGTGGCTTGGCTCGTTGCCGTGGGCATACTGCCCTATCAGGCCGGTGATGTCGGGGGAGGCGTGCTCACCCAGCGCACCTTCTACGATGAAGAGCGAATCCAGCTTTTGCAGGAAGCGCTCCTTGCTCCCGAACAGCCCAATTAGCCCCTCCACATCGTGAGGAACGAGCCACGTGTACTGCCATGCGTTGCCCTCCGTGTAGTCGTTGTCGCGGTGCACTGCCTCAAAGGGGTTGAACGACGGCCTGAACTCTCCCTTAGCCGAGCGTCCGCGCATAAAGCCGCTCTCCTTGTCAAAGTAGCGTGCGTATGCCTTGCTGCGCTGCAAGAAGTAGCTGTAGTCGTCGGTTTTGCCCAGCAGCTGCGCCACCTGCGCAAGGCTCCAGTCGGCAATGGCGTACTCCATGCACTTCGAGAGGCCTTCCGGCTCTCCGCTGTCGTAGGGAATGTAGCCGTACTGCTTTATGTATTTTAGCCCGCTCTCGTCGAGCATAGCCGACGTTTTCATGGCTTCGTAGGCCAGCTCCTTGTCGAAGCCGCTGTAGCCCTTCAGCAGCGCGTCGGCCACCACCGAAATGGCGGGGTTGCCCACCATGCAGTCTGTTTCGCAGCCCACTAAGTGCCACACGGGGAGCTTACCCTGCTGCCGGTAGATGGCAAGCATTGTGCTTACGATATCGTTTACTTTTTCGGGATGGATAATGGTCATCAGAGGATGCGCTGCGCGGTAGGTATCCCACAGCGAGAAGGTAGTGTAAGCCTTGAAGCCCTCGCCAGCATGCATTTTTCTGTCTGCTCCGCGGTAGTCGCCGTTGACGTCGCAAAATTCCGACGGTGCAATCATGGTGTGATACAGGGCGGTGTAGAACGTGCGCTTTAGGCGCTTATCGCCCGTAGAGATGGCTATTTTTCCCAGCTCGCTGTTCCAAGCTTCGTCGGCCTCCCGCACAGCCTGCGCAAAGTCCCAACCCGAAAGCTCTGCCTGCATGTTCAGCTTAGCATTTTCAATGCTCACGGGAGAAAGGGCAACCTTTACGTATAGCGTTTCCTTTTCTTTGGTATCAAAAAAAGCCTGCCCATACACCCTTTGTTCTTTCAGCGCGCCCCCCGGCTGCTCGCCTTGGGCGCTGTGAACGGTGAAGCGCTTTATCGGCTTGGAGAAGGTAGCCGTGAAAAAAATGCGCTGGTCGTTTGCCCATCCGACGGAGTAGCGGTAGCCCGATACCACCGTATCGTTCTCCTGCACGAGGTACCCCTCCACAGGTTTGTCCCAGCACTGCCCGTTTTCGAGGTCAATAATCACCTTGCTTTCGCTTGACGCGGGGAAAGTGTACTTGTGAAATCCCACGCGCTTTGTCGCCGTCAGCTCGACGTCGACGTTGTAGCGGTTTAGGTGAACGGCGTAGTAGCCGGCTTTTGCCTTTTCGGTGGCGCGGTCAAACAGGGAGTAAAGTCCGGTGGAGTAGTCGCCCGCCTGCCCCCTGCTCAGGGTAACCTCCCCCACGGCAGGCATCAGGTTAACGTCGCCGAGGTCGCCTATGCCTGTTCCGCTCAGGTGCATGTGGCTAAACCCAATGATGGTGGAGTCGGAAATGTGGTATCCCGAGCACCAGTCCCACGATTGGGGGATGTTGGACGGCCCCAGCTGCACCAGACCAAAGGGGACGTTTGCCCCCAGAAATACATGTCCGTGTCCGCCCGTGCCGATGTACGGGTCGACGTACTGCGTCAGGCTTGTCGTTGCCTCCTCGCCATGCTCTCCGCAGGCAGCAGCAACGGCTACGCTGCCGCCAATTAGCGCAGCGCAAAAAGTGTTTTTTAGCGTCATAGTTTTGCGATTTTATTGTGCAAAGGTAAGATTTTGGCATGATACTGCAAAATTGGCAGAAAAATCGCGATGGTAAATTCTATAGGGCACCTCTAAAAACCCTCTAAATGAGCGTTAAATCATACATATTTCACTGATTTATATCTGATTAATTCATTTTTTTGTGCCTTGTGTGTATGAAAAAATTTAAACAATATAGAGATTACGGCTTTGGGGATCAGGAGATCCGTATTATTTCTCCCCAAAACATTGAAACTCGAAAAATGAAAGATAAAATTCAAGAGTTTCTATAGCTTCCCTTTACAGCAAGCATTGCTGCCATTTTCTGGTTTTGAATGAATGCGCAAAATTACATATTTTCTGCAACTTAATAAAACATGGATTTTTTATATATTTGCAGCAGATATTGACTTGTCCATTTGTCTACAAAGTAACAAAAGCTTGATTTTTTTATGAAGATTGTTTTTCTCGACCGCGCCTCTATGGGCGATACAAGCCTTGCCCCGCTCGAAAAGCTGGGCGCGCTCACCGTTTACAGCGACACGCTCACCAGCGAAGAGGTGGTTGAGCGCTGCAAGGAGGCCGATATTATCATCTGCAACAAGGTGAAAATCACCGCCGCCATCATGGACGCGCTACCTAAGCTACGCCTGATTTGCATTACCGCAACAGGCATGAACAACGTAGAGCTGAAGCATGCCGAGCAAAAAAATATCGCCGTAAAAAACGTTGCAGGCTACTCCACCGCCAGCGTATCGCAGGTAACCTTTGCGCTGCTGCTGTCGCTCATGCACAGCGTCACTTACTTCGACGCGTACGTCAAGAGCGGGCAGTACGCCCGGAGCAGCTTGTTTACGCACTACGGCCGCGCGTTCTACGAGCTCTCGGACAAAAATTTTGGCGTCATCGGTATGGGCGCCATCGGCAAGCGCGTTGCCGACATTGCCGAAGCGTTTGGGGCGCGCGTTGCCTACTACTCCACCAGCGGAAAAAATCTCGCAGCCCCCTACCCGTCCCTGCCGCTGGACAAGCTCCTGAAAACGTCGGACGTGGTGAGCATACACGCTCCCCTCAACAGCAACACCTACAACCTGATTGGCTACCCGCAGCTGGCAATGATGAAGCCTACGGCATACCTCGTAAGTATTGGGCGCGGAAAAATAGTAAGCGAAGCCGACCTTGCCCGCGCGCTCAACGAAAACCTGATTGCTGGCGCCGCGCTCGATGTGTTTGAGCATGAGCCTATCAACCACGACAACCCGCTGCTGAGCATAAAAAATCCCGAAAAGCTGATGCTTAGCCCGCATATCGGCTGGCTGAGCGTGGAGGCGCGAAGAAGGCTCATAGAAAGCGTAGCAAGAAATATTGAAGATTGGAAAAAAGCTACCAAAAGCTGAATCTTAGAGATAGGAAAGCTGCGCCGCGCTATTGTATCCACCCTGCTAATTAACGCTAATGGAGCGTTAAATAATCATCATTAATTAAACTTTTGATAAAGCAGCCGCGCTGAAATCAATAATCTTGCTTATCTTTGCGGGGCTACGCTGCATTGGAGCAATGCGGCATTGCTTACACTAAATTAAACTAACGTAATCCATTTTGATTCAATGCTTAACTTAACAGACATCGTAAACGAATTTGCCGTTGAGGGCAAGGTCGAGGAGGTAAAGCCTTTTGGCGCGGGTCACATAAACGACTCGTACATGGTACGCACGCAGGGCACAGCGCCCGATTACGTGCTGCAACGCATTAACCACCACATTTTTAAAGATGTAGACGCTCTGCAAAATAACATAAAGCGGGTAACAGAGCACATTCGCAAAAAGCTGGCCGAAAAAAACGAAGCGGAGCTTACGCGCAAGGTGCTTACGCTAATACCAACCACGCAGGGCGCGCTCTACTACCACACTGTCAACGACGACGGATACTGGCGGCTAATGCTGTACATTGCCAACAGCAAAAGCGTAGACGAGGTGTCGCCTGCTCTTTCGTTCCTTGCCGGACAAGCCTTTGGCGACTTTCAGGCAATGCTCGCCGACTTGCCAGCGCCTCCCTTGGTAGAAACTATCCCCAACTTCCACAACATCGAATCGCGGCTGGCCACCTTTCGCGAAGCGGTCAAAAACAACCTCGCCGGACGCCTGTCCAAAGTGGGGCACATGGTGGACGAAATCGAAAAGCGTAGCAACGAAATGTGCAAGGTAGAGCAGCTGCACCGCGACGGAAAACTGCCAAAGCGCATTAACCACTGCGATACAAAGGTCAACAACATGCTGTTTGACCAAGAGACGGACAAGGTGCTCTGCGTGGTAGATTTGG
>JAIRXY010000058.1 GCA_031268055.1 Prevotellaceae bacterium
ATCCCAGCGGCCATTGAGGAGCTGACGCAAATAAAAAGCAAAGCCGGCGGGGGCAGCAGCTTCCTCCTCAAGGTAATTCTGGAAACGGGCTTGCTGCCCTCGCCGCTGCTGGTGCGCAAAGTCAGCCTTATCAGCATGATAGCCGGCGCCGATTTCATAAAGACATCCACCGGCAAGCTCGAGCCTGCCGCTACGCCGGAGGCCGCGCTGGTAATGTGTCAGGCAATAAAAGACTACTACGCGCAAACCGGAAAAAAGGTAGGATTTAAGGCGGCAGGCGGCATTACCACCTCCGCCGAGGCCGTAATGTACTACGCCATCGTGAAGCACGTGCTGGGCGAAGCATGGCTCACGCCAACGCTTTTCCGCATTGGCGCAAGCCGCCTGGCAAACAAGCTGCTGGGCGATATTACAGGAAAAGAGGAAAAATATTTTTAACCCAACCGATAGCGCTTACGAATTACAGATTTTTTAAACCCACTTAATATTTTATTTTTATATGCAAAAAATTTTAGTTACAGGAGGAGCAGGGTATATTGGCTCTCACACCGTTGTGGAGCTACAAAATGCCGGATTTGATGATGTAATAGTTGTGGATAACCTCTCCAACTCGTCTGCAGATGTGCTGGATGGAATAATGCGTACCACAAACATTCGCTTGAACTTCGAACAGCTCGACTGCCTCGACTACGAAGGCTTGGACAAGGTCTTTACCAAGTACAAAGATATTGGCGCCATTATTCACTTTGCGGCAAGCAAGGCAGTTGGCGAATCGGTGCAAAAGCCGCTGCTGTACTACCGCAACAACCTGCTTTCGCTCATCAACCTGTTAGACCTCATGCCCAAGCATGGCGTAGAGAACATTGTCTTTTCTTCATCGTGCACCGTGTACGGCCAGCCCAGCGTTCTGCCCGTCACCGAGCAGGCGCCGCGGCAGCCCGCCGAATCGCCCTACGGCAACACCAAGCAGATTTGCGAAGATATTGTGAACGATACGGTACGGTCGGGGGCAAAAATTAAGGGTATCCTGCTGCGCTACTTCAACCCCATAGGGGCGCACCTAGACAACGAGATAGGCGAGCTGCCGCTGGGCGTTCCGCAAAACCTCATCCCCTTTGTAACGCAAACAGCCGCTGGGATTCGCCCCAAGCTGAGCATATTCGGCAACGACTACAACACCCCCGACGGGTCGTGCATCCGCGACTACATCAACGTGGTAGACCTCGCCAAAGCTCACGTGATTGCCACAAAGCGAATGCTGGCCGGAAAAAGCAAGAGCGCCGTAGAAACGTTCAACCTCGGAACGGGCAAGGGCGTGTCGGTGCTGGAGGTGGTGCAGACGTTCGAAAAAGTTACCGGCGTAAAGCTCAACTACGAAGTTGTAGGCCGCCGCGCAGGTGACATAGAGCAAATATGGGCCGACCCAGCCTACGCCAACACCGAGCTGGGCTGGAAAGCCGAGGAGACCCTCGAAAACACGCTGCTCTCGGCGTGGAGATGGCAGCAAAAGCTGATGAGAGCCAGCGCCAAATAGTCCAAAAGCCACCGCGCTACCCCGCGCTGCGCAACCGCAGGCGAGGGCGAAAAATGGGTTGTGCAAAAATATTTCTTCAACAAGCTATTTGGCAAATAAATATTTTTTTCTATCTTTGCAGGCTCATTTTTCACTTTTTACTAATTAATTAAATTATTATGAATCATTACGAAACCGTTTTCATTTTAACTCCCGTTTTATCTGATGTTCAGGTAAAGGAAGCGGTTGACAAGTTCCGCGCTGTCATTACAGAAAGCGGCGGACAGCTTGTCCATGAAGAAGATTGGGGCTTAAAAAAGCTGGCCTACCCCATTCAGAAAAAAACAACCGCATTCTACTCCATGATGGAGTTTCAGGCCGAGGGCGCTGTTATTGAGAAGCTCGAAACCGAATTTCGCCGCGACGAGCGCGTTCTTCGCTTCCTTACTTTCAAGCTCGACAAGTACGCCGTTGAATACGCCATCAGGCGCAAAAATAACCAAACCAAAAAGGAGGCATAATCATGGCAGGATACAACAACTACAACAGCAATAGCAACAACGAAGTTCGCTACCTAAACCCCGTAGCGGTTGAGGTGAAAAAGAAAAAGTACTGCCGCTTCAAAAAAGCCGGAATCAAGTACATCGACTACAAAGACCCGGAATTTCTGAAGCGCTTCCTGAACGAGCAGGGAAAAATTCTTCCGCGCCGTCTGACGGGCACATCGCTGAAGTTCCAGCGCAAGGTTTCGCAAGCCGTGAAGCGCGCACGCCACCTGGCGCTGCTGCCATACGTATCGGATTTAATGAAGTAACATTTTACACAGGAGGGAATATAAAACATGGAAATAATTCTGAAGCAAGATGTTGCGAACTTAGGCAGTAAGGACGACATCGTAAAGGTCAAGAACGGCTACGCCAACAACTACCTTGTGCCATACGGCCACGCCATCATTGCCACCGAATCGGCAAAAAAGGTGCACGCCGAAAACCAACGCCAGCGCGCTCATAAGCTCGAAAAGATTAGAACCGACGCCGCCGCCATCGCAGCTAAGCTCGAAGGAACGCTGCTGACCGTTGGCGCTAAGGCAAGCACAACCGGCAAAATCTTCGGCTCCGTAAATACCATCCAGCTTTCGGAGGCGCTCAAAGAAAAAGGCTTCGAAATAGACCGCAAGCAAATCACCATCAGCAGCGAGCAAGTAAAAGAGCTGGGCAACTACAGCGCCGAGGTGAAGCTGCACCGCGACATTACGGTGAAGATTGACTTTGAAGTGGTAGAAGCATAATCGTTTGCTGACGCTTGGTAAAAAATAAATTACTACTATCCCCAATAAAAAAAGTGAGCTAAAAAAATTAGTTCACTTTTTTTATTGGAGAATAGCATAAGTATTGTTTGCTGAATTGTTGAACCTTGAGTGATGTAAAGTAAATAATTTGTAACGGTTGTTACGTTTTTACATCTTGACTTGATGGCATTGGGCGCGCCACGTCTCTACAATTGGGAGTTCATGAGTTCGCTTCGCTCGGTTCAAAATTTTCCTCACATCTTCTGCCCTACTGCAACTTTAATTACCTTTCTCCCTGCCTTGCCTTCAAGGACGAGGTGGTAGATACCGGGCGTTTCCGGCATGGTCAAGCCGTCGCTGAGGGTGGAGGCGTTGTCCGTGAGGACAAGCCTACCTTGAGCGTCGAAGAGGTAGAGCGTTGTGTACAGCTCCTGCTCGTTGTCGACGAGCTCCGTTTGCTTTAGCCTGATGACGCCACCCGCTGCTACGGGGTTAGGGTAAATTGACACCGTTGCCGACTTTTTGCTGTCGCTTGCGATGTCGCCATCTTCAACGTAGGCAGGGTCCTTGCCAACGGCAGGGCAGGTTTCAAGACGGACGTTGTCGGTGGTGAGCAACCTGATGTACATCGAATCGCTGTTGGTGAACTTGTCGCTAATGTTTGAGCTGATGGTGTAGTAGAGCAGATTGCGCTTCACCACCCAGCTGCTTATGCTCGAATCCCACCGATACCAATCGCAGGAGGAGAACTCCAGTCCGTGGTCATTTTTCTCCGGGTTGTTGTGCACCACACGGAGGCTGCCGAGGTGCTCTCTGATGATGTAGAACAGCTCGAACTTCTTCTCCAGCACTATCGTATAAAGCTTGGTGGCGGTCGTGCCGGCGTTGTACAACGCTATAGTAAGCACCTTGCGTCCGGGAATTTGCATATCAACCCTAATGTTATCGCTGCTGACTTCCTCGACCTCGCTTCTTCTAGCCTCATCTCCACCTTTCCCTATCCCTGTCACGTTAACGAGGCTACCGGTTACTCCGGGGGGAGTAGCGTAGCGGAAGCTCAGCTGCTGGATGGAGGCGTTCTCGTCGCAGGGTATTGTGTAGACGACAGTATCGCCTATCGCCTCGTTCTCCAAACGCTCCAGCGGGTTGCCGCCGTCCTCGAAGAGCGAAAGCGAGAGCATTGAAATTCCGTCCGAGGCGTAGAGGAAAGTGTCGGCCTGAACTACCTGCTTCACCTGCACCTGCAGGGGGAACGAAGTTGGTCGGAGTAGCGTGTAGCTTCGCTTTTGCGGGGCTCTCAGGAGCACCGTAGCGCCATCGTCCAAGCCACTCAGGAGGTAGCGTCCGCAGGAGTCGGTTTTCAGCGTACCCCAGTGCTCTCCATTGTCGAGGGAGTACTCAACGTCCGCGCCAGGCCAAGGTATGTACCGGGCAACGCTATCCTTTTCCCCCTTTTGGTGGAGCACTAACCCCCAGACATCGCATACGCCGCTTCGTGTGTTGACAATCCGCCCCATTACAGTATCGCTCTGGGGAGGTATGTAGCGCCCTGATTTTGTACCACTCAGGGTGTAGCCCACCACAATGTTGCTACTGCCGTCCGACCACCAGTAGTCGTTGTCGTATCGCGCTATCGCCTCTACAGCAACTTCGTCCACATCCTCCGCCAGCACTCCAATGAGCTTGCCGGCAGCCGCCTGTGCCTTGTCGTTGCTGTCGAAAAACTTGATGGTATCCACCCACGTGCCGGAAATGGAGAGCGGCTTACGCTGCACCTTCAAGCAGGCAATCGCCAGCACCTTGTTGCCGGAGGGCTGCTGCTCAACGAGCAAAAGGTGTGTTTCGCCCATATTAACAACGCTTGTCCAGCCCATCTCGTCTATCGTTGCCACGTCTGAGTTGAGGGTGAGCCAGCTTACAGGCCACCTTTTTACGCTGTTCCGAATATCGGCAGGAATGAACTGCTTGAAATCAAATAGCTCGCCGTAGACTGCGTTGATGGTGGTATCGCAGGGGCCTCGGGTGTAGCCTGGAAATACAGGGCAGTCAACATTCAGGATTTCGTCGTTGCAGTAGCCTGTACTTCCGCCGCCGCCGGGCAGGTTGTAGCCAGGATAGGTTGGACAGCTGATATTCGGTACGCCATTTCCGCAGAAGTTTGTGTCTCCGCCACCGCCCGGCAGGTTGTAGCTGGGAGCGTCGGGGTCGTTGATGTTGGGAATGCCGTCGCCGTCGCTATCATCGCTGCCGCCACCCGGCAGGTAGTAGCTGGGTGCGTCGGGGTCGTTGATGTTGGGGATACCGTCGCCATCGTCGTCTGCGCCGCCGCCGCCCGGCAGGTTGTATCCAGGATATTCGGGACAATTGATGTTCAGGATATTACCTCCGCAATAATTAGTACTGCCTCCCCCACCCCGTTCTTTGTAGCCCGGATAGGCAGGGCAGCTGATGTTGGGCACGCCGTTGCCGCAAAAGCTTGTGTCGCCGCCGCCGTCCGGATAGCCGTACTCCGGATAGTCGGGACAGTTCATATTCGGCACGCTATCATCGCAGTAGCTCATATCGGCAACGGTTGAGTTCATTGCGTATACGCTGTCGGAGCTTATGCTATCCAGCAGATTAGAAGTTTTTACCCAAACGCTGATGTACGTTAAAGTATCGGCACGCCTCAGAGTGTAGGTTTTTCCCGTTGCGCGGACAATCGGCACGCCGTTGCGGTACCATTGGTATAGCGTATCGCCAAGGATTGCGCCGGAGTGGGTGGGTACCAGCAAGTCTACCACCGCCGTGAGCGTGTACCCCACGCTATCTACGCCGGTTAGCCTTACCGCGCCGCCGGAGATGGAGGCTTGCGCTATTCGGAAGCGCGCGCCCGAGGCGAAGCTGACAAGG
>JAIRXY010000059.1 GCA_031268055.1 Prevotellaceae bacterium
ATTCGTAATTCCTAATTCGTAATTCCTAATTTCTATCTGTTTGCCTTTTCCAGCTCAGCTTCTACCCTCTTGCGGTACTGCTCAAACTCAAAGTTCATTTTGAGCTTTTGCTCGTCGGGAATTTTTTGCTCCACCCGCTTAGCAACCTCCGCCGCCAACTCCGACACGCCTTTTTGGTATTCGAGGCAAACGTAAACCTTGTACTGCTTGTTGGGGAGTATGTACTTGGAAATTTTAATGGGAACGGTACCTGCAACCACCTCGTTCGCCACGGCGTCTACAAAATCGTTGACCTTTGAGCCCTGGTCGCTAACGCTGTTACCCGTGGCTACGTCGCCGGAGTAGACCTCGTAGCCGACGGCCTCCTCCGATGTAGAGGTTTTGACTTTTGTGGCAAGCGACCTTGCAAACTGTGCGCGGGCTTGCGCCTCGGCAATGTTCCTTGCGGTGGACTCCTTGAAGTGCTGCCCAATGCCCACCGCCCGCAGCGTAGGTTTTTCCTCCTGCATTTTTTCGCAAACGTCTTGCTCAACCGCCTGCTGACTTGTGGCGCTTTGCAGCGACGCCTTACTACCTCCGCAACTCGTAACCATTACGCCTGCGGCGATTGCTACCGTAGCAACCAAAAAATAATTCCGTTTCATAGCCTAATCTGTATAATCTTACATTTGCCTACTCTGTAAAGTTTTCGGCTTCCCTTGTGCTGTGCTGTGCTATATTATGTTGTGTGTGGTATAGGCATAAAAAAAGGGCGCGAACATTTTTCTGTTCAGCCCTGTAAGGTATCGTCAAAAAACCCGAAGTCGCAACAAGAAAAAGCCCGTGCCCTAAAGCACGAACTTTTACTTATCATAAAGCGACTTCTTGAGAGATTTGACGATTTCTACAGGGCCGCTTACAAAAAGTAAAAGCTGTTTTTAATCAAATATTATGATAACTATATGTTTCTATTAATTCATTTTTCTATTGATAAATGTTCGTTGATTTTAAATTTGGGCAAATGTAGCATATATTTTTTTGTGGAGCAAATTTTTATGTAAAAATATTTGGCGGCTTCGTACAATTTTTTTAATCCCCACCTCCGCTTAGGTTATATGCTTACCTACTCTGCAAAGTTTTCGGCTTCCCCTATGCTACAAGCATAGGCATAAAGAAAGGGCGCAAATATTTTTCCGTCCACCTCCCGCAAACCCACGCCTGCGGGGGCAAAAAAAATCTGCGTAAATCTTCATAATCTGCGCCATCTGCGTGCTTATTAGCGGCGACACAAATGCGCTAATTTGAAATGCACCCGATTTCATCAAAAAATTCAAAAATTAAAAATTAAAATTGCTACTTTTGCGCCATGATACCATACCTTCAAGTTGAAAATCTAAGCAAGTCATTTGGCGATTTGGCGCTGTTCGACAACCTCAAGCTGGGCGTTGGCGAGGGGCAGCGCGTTGCTATTGTGGCCAAAAACGGCGCGGGAAAAACCACGCTCCTCAACATCATTGCAGGGCGCGACACACCGGACGATGGCAGCGTAACCTTTCGCCGTGGGTTGCGCGTAGGCTTTCTGGAGCAGATAGATTGCTTTCCTCCCGAAATGTCGGCGCTGCAAGCGGCGTTTGCCTCCGACAGCCCTACCGCAAAAATCGTCAGCGCGTACGAGCAGGCAGCGCTCGAGGGGCGCGACGTTGCGGCGCTCTCCGCGCAGATGGACGCGTGCCACGCGTGGGGCTACGAGCAGCGCGCCAAGCAAATACTCACGCAGCTGCGCATCACCGGATTCGACCGGCGCATTGGCGAGCTGAGCGGCGGGCAGCGCAAGCGGGTTGCCTTAGCCAGCGTGCTCATCGACGAGCCGGACATGCTCATCCTCGACGAGCCTACCAACCACCTCGACATCGATATGGTGGAGTGGCTCGAGGGCTACCTCTCCAAGTCGCGCTCCACGCTGCTCATGGTCACGCACGACCGCTACTTCCTCGACCGCGTATGCAACGTGATTCTCGAAATCGACCAGCAGCAGCTGTTCACCTACCGGGGCAACTTTTCCTACTTTCTGGAGAAGCGTCAGGAGCGCATAGAGGTTTTCAACACCGAGGTAGAGCGCGCCTCCAACCTGTTTCGCCGCGAGCTGGAGTGGATACGCCGTCAGCCGTCGGCGCGCGGAACAAAAATCAAGTCGCGCGTCAGCGCCTTTGACGAGGTGAAGGAGCGCGCCCACGCCAAGCGGCAGGACGGTCAGGTGGAGATAAGCGTACGCGCGTCGCGCTTAGGCAAAAAAATTATCGAGGCCAAAAATCTCTGCAAGGCATACGACGGCACGACGTACGTGGATAAGTTCAGCTACGAGTTCAAGCGCGGCGAAAAGGTGGGTATTACGGGCAAAAACGGATCGGGCAAGACCACGCTGCTCAACCTGCTTACCGGCATCCTGCGCCCCGACAGCGGACACGTGAGCCACGGCGAAACGGTGGTGGTGGGCTACTACCGGCAGGAGGGCATCACGGTCAACAGCAGCAAGCGGGTGATTGACGTGGCGCGCGACATTGCCGAGTACGTGAAGATGGGCGACGGAAAAAACCTTTCGGCCTCGCAGTTCCTCAACCACTTTTTATTTCCGCCGAGCGCCCAGCAAACCTTGGTAAGCAAGCTCAGCGGTGGCGAGCGGCGGCGGCTGTACCTGCTCACCATACTCATGCGCCAGCCCAACTTCCTCATCCTCGACGAGCCTACCAACGACCTCGACTTGATGACAATGGCCGTGCTGGAGGATTACCTTCGGGAGTTTGAAGGGTGCGTAATCATCGTGTCGCACGACCGCTACTTTATGGATAAAATTGTTGACCACCTCTTTGTGTTCGAGGATGTAGGCAAGATAAAAGATTTCCCCGGCAGCTACACCGACTACCGGCTCTACCGGCAGCAGCAGGAGCGGCAGCAGCACACGGGGCAAAAGGCTGCGGAGAAACCCGCCGCAGAGCGCAAAAAAAGCGCGCCCGAAAAGCGGAAGCTGTCGTTTGCCGAAAGGCGCGAGTACGAATCTCTGCCCGACGAGCTGAAGCTGCTGGAGGACGAAAAGTCTGCGCTGGAGCAGCAGCTGAGCTCCGGCCTGCTCGCCCCCCAAGAGCTGACGGCAAAATCGCAGCGCATAGGCGAAGTTATCAGCACGCTTGAGGCAAAAGAGCTGCGGTGGCTGGAGCTGGACGAAATTGCGGAAGGTTGAGGCTACGTCAACTACACATCAGCTCTTCAAAACCTTATTCCGCCATTTGTCCCTCAAAGAGGGACAAATCTTCAAAAAAAAGCGCTCTAACAGGGAAAATTTCGCGCCTTTGCCGAAAACCTGCATATCTCGCGCTGCCCAAAAAGGATTGTCGGTATGCAGTGCCCACCTATTTTCGTAAAGATAATCAAGTCCGCCGTATTTTTTCAAGTAGCGGTAGGCTTTTCGAAGCTGCATTTTGTAAGTGTATGCAAATTCGGGGGATGATAAAACGAAGCAAAGCTGATTTTGTCCCCTGCATCCTTACCTAAAACAGCGTCCATTACTACTTTATAGCTAATTCGTCCAGCAACAATTTATATATTTCGCTCCAATTTTTCTCGTAAAGTTGAGTGGTTTTATCGGCAAGCTGAGTAAAGGTTTTTGAATTGTAGAGTTTGTCGACAGCATCAGCTTTATCTAAGCCTCTCTCTGAAACGAGGCATCTAATTATAGGCTTGGTAATTTCTTTCAGCTTATAGGCAACTTCATTTTTTTTTACTCTTTTAATGACTTGCAATGATTTTAGAGTGCAAAAACAAATTTGGTGCGTTTTTTTGTGATAAGTAAGCTCCTTCAAGAAATCACTTTTTGATATTGCTCCATCTAAATAATCACCAATCTGCTCTGCAATAGCGTCATCAGCAACGGGACCTTCTACAATATCGTAATCGTGTGCGGGCTGCGGATTAGCAAGATTCCTGTTAAGCACAACAAAATCAAGCCATTTTTCTGAATAATCGGCAAATTGTAATGTTTTAAAATTCCAATGCTCAAAAGCGTTTTCGAAAAACTGAAATTCGGTAACAACTCCTTTATTTCCATATCTTTTTCCTTGCCTTTTTGCCCAAAATTCTGCCTGACTGCGAATATTAGTAACGTAGAATCCTCGCCCGAAATCACGATTTTCACGACCTTGAGACAAATCAACTTCAAAGATTTCGGTATAGCTGCCGTGGTAGACTTGCATTATCGTTGCCCTCCGTTTTGATAGCAAATTTCGTACATATCTCGCACTGCCCAAAAGGGGTTGTCGGTATGCAATGCCCACCAATTTTCGTAAAGGTAATCAAGTCCGCCGTATTTTTTCAAGTAGCGGTAGGCTTCCTGAACAGGCATCTTATAGGCGTATGCAAATTCGGGAATGATAAACGAAATAAAGCTGATTTCGTCCATTGTATCTTTATCCAAAACAGCGTCCATTACTACTTTATAGCTAATTCGTCCAGCAACAATTTATATATTTCGCTCCAATCTTTTTCGTAAAGCTGAGTGGTTTTATCGGCAAGCTGAGTAAAGGTTTTTGAATTGTAGAGCTTGTCGACAGCATCAGCATGGGTAAAACCTTTGTCAGCAACAAAGGTAAGAATAATTTGTTTGCTAATGTTTCTCAGCTTATATGCAAAATCGTATTTTGCTGCTTTACTGATTGCCTGTAGTGACTTTAGCGTGCAAAACGTTTCCCCTTTGCGGGCAGCCCAAAGCTCCGCCTGCGAAAGTATTTTTGTTACATAAAACCCTTTTCCGAAGTCCCTTCTTTTGCGACAAAAAGAAAAATCAACAATATCTATTGCCATGTAGCTGCCGTGATATACTTTCATCTCAAACCACCGTTTTTACAGCAAGCAGAATACAGGGATTTTATTGCCCAGTAAGGGTCTTCGGTATGCAATGTCCACCAATGCTTGTAAAGGTAATCAAGTCCGCCGTATTTTTTCAAGTAGAGGTAGGCTTCCTGAACAGGAATATTATAGGAGTATGAAAATTCGGGAATGATAAACGAAATAAAGCTGATTTCGTCCATTGTATCTTTATCTAAGTCTAAGTCTAAAACAGCGCTCATTACTCAACTTTTAGTGGAAAAGCAAATGTACAAGCTACTTTTCAAAATTACAAATATTTTTCAATCGCTCCTCTGCCGTCATTTCCATTTTTGAAAAGGCAAGGAGCTTTTACCCAAATCTCTAACCGATGCGCCAGCGTGATACAAATCGTTATCTATCAACAAAAAAAACAGTCATGTATGTTTAATTTTTTCTGCAATAATCCCAAAAATGTCCATTAGCGCATTAATTCATAAAAAGCAGCCGATTTTCTACGAATTAATTCATCGCTAAGCTGGAGCAGAAGTCAGCCAATCAATCACATTCAGCTTCTGTATCCCATCGATAGCTACATTGTCGTAGTCAAGGGTTAGAATATATTTTGGGTAGCTGTCTTTTATGCTCTGTAAAGCCGAAAGCTCGCGCTCCCACGTTTTTTCGTCACTAATCGTATAGGCCACTTGGTAGTACTCTCTGAGGTTATTCGCCTTTTGAACTACAAAATCAACCTCTTTTTGGTTGTTCTTTCCAACAAAGACTTTCCCGCCACGCCGCAGCAGTTCAACGTAAACTACGTTCTCGAGCTTATGCCCCAAGTCCGCGTCATAGCGATTGCTCGACAGTATGTTTTTCAACCCTAAATCAACCACGTAATATTTTTCATTGGTAGCCAGCAGCTCCTTTCCTTTAATATCATACCGCGAGGCGGGGTACAAAATATAAGATTCTACAAGAAAGCCAATAAGCTTGTTAACCGTATTGTGCGAGATTTTTTTGTCGGAATTTTTATTCAGCTGCTCTGCTATATTCGTGGGGGAAACAACACTGCCTATCGAGTCGAACAAAAATTCGATAATTCGCTGCAAATTATTGACATTCCTAAGCTTATGCCTTTTGACAATATCTTTTATAATAACGGTATCATAGATAGACTGCAAATAATCGTTCACCATATCGGGAGCGGTTTTAAAAATGGTAACGGCTTCGGGGAATGCCGAGCTGTTTATATACTGCCGGAATAGGCGGTCGACACTTTTTTCTCCGTCGAAAGCAAGTACATATTCTGCAAAGGAAAACGGATGCAAATTGATGGCAATGTAACGCCCTGTAAGCAAGGTAGCCAGCTCGCTCGACAAAAAGTATGCATTGGAGCCGGTAGCATAGAGGTCAACGTTTTTTTTGACATACAAGCTGTCAAGTAGCTTCTCAAAACCGCTAACCTGCTGCACCTCATCCAAAAAAACGTAAGCTTTTTGCTCCGTGCTGATTTTGCGCGCAATTTCATCATAAATTGCAACCCAATCGCCTAACTCCACATTCTCGCGCTCTTCAAAGTTGAAGAAGACAATGCTTTGCGGGTTTACTCCGGCGCTGAGCAGCTCGCTTCTAAAGGCCTCCAAAAGCGTAGATTTGCCGCAACGCCGCACGCCGGTAATCACTTTTATCAAGTTTACATCTTTCAGCTGGCGCAGCTTTTTCAAATATGTTTCTCTTGCTACCATAGCAATTTTTTTTGTAAAGATACTGCTTATTGACGAAAACTACCAATTTTGGTGTTTTTCGTCAATAACGTCCGAAGAAAATTTTGAATTTTGAATTTTAAATTTTGAATTGGATTACGCCTAAAAACCTCATTTTCATACTAGTTGACAACACAGAAAGGGTTGAATCTTGGTAGCCCAACGCTTCACGGCAGGGCAATGCAGCGGTCAGCCGCCACCTGAGCGGCGAAGCTTCGAAATATTTTTGTTGAATAATACGAGGGAATGAAGTATGGGTGTGTATTGCATAGCATCCCGCTACGTCAGCCGCACGTTGTCAATCAGACGTATTTCTCCGGCGTAAACCGCAATGCACGCCTGCTTGGAGCAATCGTCGTTGAGCGAGGCAACGGGCTGTAGGGTGCGCGCGCATACCACCTCAAAGTAGTCTAACCGCAGGTGTTCGCTGGCGTTGATGGCGTCTGCCACAAATTGCTTCAACGTTGGCAAATCAACGCTGCACACCTTGTCCACGGCGGCAAACAGCGTTTTGGCAATGAGGGGTGCGGCAGCCCGCTTCTCCGGCGTGAGCAGCGCGTTGCGCGAGCTCATGGCCAAGCCGTCCGGCTCGCGCACAATGGGGCAGCGCACAATCTCCACCGGCAATTCAAGCTGGCGCACCATTTCGCGAACAATGGCAACCTGCTGAAAATCCTTTTCGCCAAAGTACGCACAGTCGGGCTTTACAGCGTCAAACAGGCGGCTCACCACCTGCGCTACGCCGTTGAAGTGCCCCGGCCGGCGTTCGCCTTCCATCACCTTTTCCAGCAGCCCAAAGTCGAACACGCGCGTGTCGGGGCTGGGGTAAATCTCCCTTTCGTCCGGCGCAAAAACAACGTCGCAACCCGCCGCTTGCAGCAGCTGCACGTCGGCCTCCAGCGTGCGCGGGTAGCGCTCCAAGTCGGCCTTGTCGTTGAACTGCGTGGGGTTTACAAAAACGCTGACAACCGTCGCCCCACATTCCTTTTTGCAGCGCTGTACCAATGACAGATGCCCGCGGTGCAAGGCGCCCATTGTAGGAACAAATCCTACGGTCTTGCCTTTGCTTTTTCCCTCCGGCAGCAGCTGCCGAAGCTCCTTTATCGTTTTTACAACTTTCATGCTTCAAAAAAATTAAATTCCTCGAATCTTTCTCCAAAAAAAACTCTTCCGCTCCACCCGCTTTTGCGAGCGTGAAGCTGGCCTTCGGCTAAGCAAACACCTCCTCCAGCACCGCCAGCGAGCGGATAGGGTTGGCCATGCCCAAGTGAGTGCAGTAGTAGTCGAGCAGCCTTCGCATCAGGAGGTTTCGCTGCTCCCTCGATGCGCGTATGTGCTGCAAATCGCCGAACTTTGCGCTGATTAGCGTTCCCAGCAGCGCCGACGTAGGCTTGTCCATAAATGCGCCATGCAGCGGCGCAAAGGGCACAAACACGCCGTTTTTCATGTCAAAGTAGGAGTATTCTTGGCTGTAGGCGTTACCGGGGAAAAATCCCAAGTGCCGCGCCAGCTGCGCCAAAAAGTAGAGGTGAAAACCGAATACGCCGTGCTGCATTTCGTCGAGCAGCAGGATATGCCTGTGCAAAAAATCAAACAAGGCTTCGTTTTGCTCCTCCTCGCGGATAAGCTTGTAGAGCACCTCGCCAATGAACAGCGCTATCACGTTTTTGTGCACGTCAAAGGGCATGCTTTGCAGCGGCACGCTGGCGCAAAACTCCTTCATGCGGCACATTGAGCCTCGCTTTCGTTCGGGGTAGGCCTCAATGTCAAGCAAAAAAAGCGGCTGTATGAGCGACGATTTTCGGCGCAGCGTAGCGCCCCGTACGCCGTTAATCATGTAGGTCTGCCGCCCCTGCAAGTCGGTGTAAATGTATGCAATAATGCTTGATTCGCCGTATTTGATGCTATGCAGCACTATGCCGCGAAGCTTAACCATTTTTTGAAATTCTGAGTTTTGAATTTTGAATGAGCACAACCTCCACTGCTCACTTCGTGCCACTTAATTGACAACCAACAATTTTATAACCCTGCTTTCCTCCCCCGATTTGTTGGCCAAAAACACAAGGTACACGCCGGTTGCTACGCGTCGTCCGCTGAGATTCTGTACGTTCCATGTAATTGACCCGCCGTTGGCGGTGGCAAAAAACACAAGGTTGCCCGATACGTCCGTTATCTTCACCGAGGCATCCTCCATGAGATTAGCGATGGTAACCAAGCTCATGTTGGGTCGCACAGGGTTGGGGTAAGCTTTCACCTGATCGAAGTTGAGCCTTCCGGCGGTGGCGTCGCTGTAAAATCCGACCATGCCCTTGTCTGTGGCAAAAATCACCTCGCCTGTTTGTCCGTTCACGGCAATATCCACCACGTTGTTCGAGGGCAGCGGGCTGTTCTGCGCGTTGAACGTGCGCAGCTGCTCCACGCCGTCCTTAGACTGCAAAAACACGCCGGCGTCGCGCGTGCCAAGCCACTTGCGGTTGCCGCCGTCCACCGCCACCGCCGTCACCCGCTCGTATTGCAGCAGGTAGGCCGCCTGACCCGGTATTTCCGTGGGGATTTTTATCCGCTGCCCCAGCGGAGCGCTTGCAAACGGGTCGCTGACGGCGCTGTAAACAACAACCCCCTTGTCGGTTCCCAGCCAAACTTCATTATTCAAATCGACGGCAAGCGCGTAAATGCTGCCCACCGAAAACGTTTCGTCAATGCTTGTCCGCACCGCAAAAATGGAGGCCTTATCATCGTCGGCATCGGTAGGGTTGGCGCCGGAGGAGTAAAGGTAGAGCTGGTTAGGCTCCGCTACTCCCCAAAAGACCTTGCCGGCAAGCGCCGCCTTTCCCAGCGCCTTGTTGCTCAACGTGCTGTTTGCAAGCTCGCTCCACGAATCATCGGCGTTGCGCCGCCATACGGGTGCTGCGCTGTTCGAGGCAAAGGCAAAAAGGTTTCCGCTAAGGTCAAAAGCCATGCCGCGCACATCCTCCGTCAAATTTTTTCCTCCCCAGCTAACGCCGCTGAACTTTGCCACGCCGCTTGACGTTGCCACAAATGCCTCGGCCACATTCGTCGGATTTATTTTTACCGCCTTAGCGCCGCTTAGGTTGCTTGCGCTCCCCGTCCACGTACTTTTACTTTCCATCATGCTCAGCGCTTCGCTTGCCGCGGCAACAACTTTGCCGCCATGCTCGCCGAGGGCAAGCGACTGATTTTGTAGCGGGCCATTAGGCTGCGCCGCCGCAAATGCGCCGCCGGAGCTCGCCACCAGCCCCAGCGCAGCGTCTGCAATGCAGATACCGGACTTGTAAGCCACCACTTTTTTCGGGCTGAAAGAAGTCAGCCCGTAGCTCGAAATGTTTTTTTGCGAATTGCCAACGTTGTACAGCCTGTCTGCCGTAGCCACCCAGAGGTCGCCATCGTCGGTAGCGCTCAGCGCGCGGGGGTTGGGGTAGCTGCCCTGATAGGCAAAAGATTGCAAATCGGTAGTAGCGCAGGCCTGCAAGATACCGTTGGCTTGCAGCACGTACAGCTTTCCGCTGCTCACGGCGAGCGAAATAACGTTGCTGCCCGCCAACCTGCGCTGCCAGCTGCCGAAGTTGAAGCGGGTTGAATTATTTCTGTCCACCACGTACAGACCCTTTGGCGTTGCGGCCACTATAAGGTTTCCAAACAAAGCCAAGTCTTGCACGGCGAGCGTATCGTTGTTCTCGTCAACGGAGTAGTTGGCGCGTATTTCCTCGCTTTTTATCTCCAGCATTTGCGCGCCGGTGGCCACGAGCATCAGGTCGTCCATGCACAGAAAGCGGTTGATGCGCTTGCGCCCGTGCGTGGCAAAATTTTTCCACGTTTCGATATTTTTTGTCCGGTTGCCCTGACGAATGTTGCGCGGGTTGGCGCTGTGGAGCACGTCTATGTTGCCGTTGTCGTATCCCACAAAGATGCATCCTGTTTGCGCGTCGTACAGCGCCGCCGTCAGCCCAAAGTCGCTCAAGCCTGCCACCTTGGAGATTTTCTCCACCTCGCCGTCAAAAAAGATAAGCCCCGCCGACGTTGCGCATATCACCTGCTCTCCCTGCACGAGCACGTCTACGCCTTGCGTGTAGGCAAAGTGGTCGCGCCATGTGCCCATTTTTTGCGCCGACAGCGCAACGGGCAGCAGGAGTACTACGAACAGCAGCAAACGAAACATGCCAACTTTTTGTTTAGATTGATAAAGCAACTTCGGTGCAAATGTACATGATAATTTTGAATACACGCTGCTTAGCTATTTTAATTTTTACTCATCACATATTC
>JAIRXY010000095.1 GCA_031268055.1 Prevotellaceae bacterium
TCGGGGCGCGCGTTCACAACCTCAAAAACGTAAGCGTAACCATCCCCCGCAACGCGCTTACGGTAATCACCGGGCTGAGCGGAAGCGGCAAGTCGTCGCTGGCGTTCGACACCATCTACGCCGAGGGGCAGCGGCGCTACATGGAAACGCTCTCGTCGTACGCGCGGCAGTTTCTGGGCAGCATGGAGCGCCCGGACGTGGAGCAAATTACCGGACTAAGCCCCGTAATTTCGATTGAGCAAAAAACAACCTCCAAAAACCCCCGCTCAACGGTGGGCACCACCACCGAAATCTACGATTTTCTCCGCCTGCTCTTTGCCCGCGCCGCCATAGCTTACTCCAAGAACACCGGCGAGCAGATGGTGCGCTACACCGACGAGCAAATTGTAGACCTGATAATCGAAAAGTTTGCCGGCCAAAAGCTGCTGGCGCTGGCGCCCATCGTGAAAGGCCGCAAGGGGCACTACAAAGACCTGTTTGAGCAGCTGGGGCGCAAGGGCTACCTGAACGTTCGCGTGGACGGCGAGGTGCGCGAAATTCGCCCGATGATGAAGCTCGACCGCTACAAAGCGCACTTTGTGGAGCTGGTGGTGGACAAGATAATTCCCAGCGCCGCCGCCAACGACCGCAAGCGCCTGCGCAGCGCCATTACCACCGCCATGCAGCAGGGCAACGGTACCATGATGGCGATGAACGCCGAGACGGGCGAGGCGCGCTTTTACAGCCGCTACCTCATGTGCCCCACCACCGGCATTGCCTACAACGAGCCGGCGCCGCACTCGTTTTCGTTCAACTCGCCGCAGGGAGCCTGCCCCCGCTGCAACGGGCTGGGCGTTGTGGCCGAAGCCGACGTGGACAAAATTATCCCCGACCGAAAAAAGAGCATCCGCAGCGGCGGAATAGCGCCGCTGGGGGCGGAGAAAAATAACCTCCTCTTTCTGCAAATAGAGGCCATCGCAAAAAAATTTGGATTTTCGCTTAGCGACCCCATCGAGGCTATACCGGCAGAAGGGCTGGAAGCCGTGCTGTACGGCACGCAGGAGGGCTTCCGCATTGACGGCACCAAAATTGGCACGGCCTCCAACTACTACCTCAGCTTTGAGGGCGTTATCAGCATCATTGCCAGCCGGCACGACCAAGAGGAGGAGCAAACCCAGAGCTGGGCAAACAAGTACATATCGCACAAAACCTGTCCCGCGTGCAGCGGGTCGCGCCTCAAGGAGGACGCGCTGTTCTTCAAAATAGCCGACAAAAATATCGCCGAGCTCTCGGCAATGGACATCGAAACCCTCTCGGCGTGGTTTGACACGCTGGAGCGGAAGCTAACGAGCAAGCAGCGCGCCATAGCCGCCGAGGTCGTAAAGGAAATCAACAGCCGCCTGTCGTTCCTGATGGACGTAGGCCTGAGCTACCTCTCGCTCAACCGCGGCAGCACAACGCTATCGGGCGGCGAAAGCCAGCGCATACGCTTGGCCACGCAGATAGGCTCTAAGCTGGTAAACGTGCTCTACATCCTCGACGAGCCGAGCATTGGGCTGCACCAGCGCGACAACATCCGCCTCATCAAGTCGCTCAAGAAGCTGCGCGACGAGGGAAACTCCGTCATCGTGGTGGAGCACGACGAGGAGATGATGCGCGCCGCCGACTGGGTGATAGACGTGGGGCCGGGCGCGGGAACGCGCGGCGGAAAAATTGTTTTTCAGGGAAAAATAGGAGCGACAACGCCAAAGCAGGCCGACAAGAGCAGCAAGGGCGGCGAAGCGCTGCCTTCGCTCACGCTGCAATACCTGTGCGGCGAGAAAAAAATACCCGTCCCAACGGCGCGCCGCCAGGGGCTGGGCAAGTCGATAACGCTCAAGGGGGCTACCGGCAACAACCTCAAAAACGTTACGCTGAAGCTGCCCCTGGGGATGTTCGTCTGCATTACCGGCGTGTCGGGGAGCGGAAAATCAACGCTCATCAACGAAACGCTGCACCCCATTCTGAGCAAGCTCTTTTACCGCTCGCTGCAAACCCCGCTGCCCTACGAGGAGATTACGGGAGCCGAGTACGTCGACAAGGTGGTGAAGGTAGACCAGTCGCCCATAGGCCGCACGCCCCGCTCAAACCCCGCCACCTACACCAACGTTTTTGCCGAAATCAGGAAACTCTTTGAGTCTACCCCCGACGCCAAAATCCGCGGCTACAAGGCCGGACGCTTCTCCTTCAACGTCAAGGGCGGGCGGTGCGAAGAATGCCGCGGAGCTGGAGTGCAGGCCATCGAAATGAACTTTTTGCCCGATGTGTATGTTACCTGCAAGGCCTGCAACGGCAAGCGCTACAACCGCGAAACGCTGGCCGTGCGATACAAGGGAAAAAATATCAGCGATGTGCTGGAGATGACCATTAGCCAGGCAGTAGCCTTTTTTGAAAACATACCGGCCATCTCCCGCAACCTAAAGGCAATGCAGGACGTAGGCCTGGGCTACGTGGCGCTGGGGCAGCCCGGCACTACGCTTTCGGGGGGCGAAAGCCAGCGCGTGAAGCTGGCCTCCGAGCTGGCAAAGCGCGACACCGGAAGCACCCTCTACATCTTCGACGAGCCTACCACCGGCCTCCACTTTGAGGACGTGCGCGTGCTGCTTGAGGTGCTAAACCAGCTGGTTGACCGTGGCAACACCGTTGTTGTCATTGAGCACAACATGGACGTAGTAAAGGTGGCCGACCACATTATCGACCTCGGCCCCGAGGGTGGGGCGGGCGGTGGCAAAATCCTGTGCGCCGGAACACCCGAAGAAATCTGCAAAAACAAAAAAAGCTACACCGCCCAGCAGCTGGCAAAAACAATCGGAAAATCCAAGTGCGAGGAGCGCACAATGCGGAAATAGAGAGGGAGAATATCAGCCATGCACTTCCAAGTGGTCGCCAAGAAGTTGTTGGTTACATTATCTTTGCACAAATAATTTTGCGCTTTGTGCTATTTCTTACCATTTTTCTTTACTTTTGTACTTCGGCTGCTGCGACAATGCAGCATAATTTTGATTTGCAGCGACAAAAAAATGGTAGAAATAAATGTTTTAGAGCAGGTAGAGTCTTTCTATTCTTCGGCGTGGGACAAGCTCATCCTTTGCGGGCTGATTGTATTCGTGCTGCTTGGAGTAGCGCTGCCGGTTGCTTTTTATCTTTTCAACATTCAGCTGTTCAAAGCAAAGCAGCGTGAAAAATTCCAGCAGCTAAAGCTCGAAATGCTTACCGAAATTCGCAACGAAAACCGCGAAGAGCTGGCGCAGGTGAAGCAAGATTTTTACAACAAATCAAAGGCGCTCAAGAGCATGGCGCTACACTTAGAGGGTAACGCGCTAGTAAAGGATAAAAAAATTGAGCAGGCCTCGATCAACTACTTTGAGGCCATAAAGGGCTATCTGCACGGCAAGGATTACGTGAACTTCAGAATGCTTATTAACACGGTGATTGACAAATGTTTACCAAAATTAAATAGGTTACAGCTGACCAACATTTTCAAGCGTATGGACACAACGGAGGAGCAGTACTTTCTGGAGCTGAAAAAAATTGACCGCACGGAGTACGCCCGACAGGAAATTGCCGAGCTGCGCATACAAATGGAAAATGTGAGGCCGACAGGCGCCTGAAAATAGCCGTAGAGTTTTTATGGGAGGACGTATTTTGCAGTTTAAAACAGTAACGCTAACCGACTTACCGCAAATAAAAAGCATAGTAGAGCAAACAGCATTCCAATCGTGCCAGCTATCAACGGGAGGTTTGTACTGCTTGTCGAGGAAGTATAGCACAGAGGTTAGCTTCAGCGACAACTTTTTTTTCGTAAAGCAGCGCCGCAAGGGATTTGGCGTATGCTACTTTATGCCCGTTGGCGTAGGAGATTTATCGGCTGCCGTGGAGCAGCTGCGCCGCTACCATGCAGC
>JAIRXY010000136.1 GCA_031268055.1 Prevotellaceae bacterium
TTACGAAAATGTCAACCAAATTTCTGTTGGATTTACTAAAGGCTACACCCGAATGGCGAATTATGCTACATTGCTGTTTGGGTCAACTCTCCATATATTATATTCCCTATCCCTTCTCATATCTCCTTTCCGGCAAAATATACGGCTCAACGCTTAAAATTGTAGTTAACACGCGCAAAGATATATTTATTTTTGATATGGGTTGATAAAAATAATCAAATTATGCATTAAACAATACTAAATTACTCATTACCAATGAAAATATGCTCCTTCTTTATTTTTAGCAGCTACCTGTCCCGTGCGAGCATAATACTGGTAGACAGCGAGATGCAATTCACCCCCGTCACGTATGCTCTCAACCTGTTTTGCCTCCAGCGCTGCATGGCACGCCTGTTTTGCCTCGCTTTATCCGCATTATTCATTTAACATACACCCCAACAGTGTTTTAAATCCTGTTAGGGTTGAATCAACCCGGAACGCTCCTAAGTACACATTAAAAATCAAGATATTATAAATCGAGCACCCGAAAAAAAACCCGTAAATGGGTTGGTCGATTTTTTTTGTGCTTTGAGGTTTCGTAATTTGGGGCTATCAAAATAAGTTCTTCAAAAACAATGCTATCGAAACAAAAAGCTTGCTTTTCCTGAGCCAGAAATATATCCCTGCGGCTGCCAATGCAAGGACAAGCACAATCCAAAATATGTATCGCCATCGGTATGGGTCGGCTGAGGGTTGTTCTTCTGCTTCTGTATGACGGTTAACGTCTTCGCTTTCTTCTCTGCCCCAGCTTGAATGCGCGCTTGCCTCGGATTCGCTAACGCCAGCTTCTTCGCTTTTCGCCTTTGCCGTATAAACCTCAATGCTTTTAATGGCGGCCTTGCCGCGGGGCGAATTTTTTAGGTCGCCGCAGCCAACGCCGGTTAGCGGGGATTCCGGCAGGGCGGCATCGTCTGGTGCCGCGCTCGGGCTGCCATCCATTTCTGCCGGTGGGTAAAACTCGATTTTGAAGTAGCTTACTTCGACATCGGATTTCTTGGCAGCGTCGGTGAAGCTATGCGCTTCGCTGCTGGCCGCCTCGCTTTGCTTTTCGCTGCTGGCTGCGCTTTCCGTTGCGCTACTCGCTATTTTTTTTGGCGACAGGCAGCCGCTAAGCAGCAATGCGCAAAGGCAAATAAGTAAAGTGGCTTGCTTCATTTTCTTCCTGTAATTTTGAGAATTGATTGTACGTGAATCTTTGCTATCGCTGCCTTGCCTTCGCTCGACAGCAGGTAGCGGCAATCTTCGGGGTTGTCCATAAACAGGTTTTCGGTCAGCACCGCCGGACAAGCCGTATCCCGCAAAATGGCAAAATTGCTGTCAAAATCGGGGTCGCCGTCCGTCCAATCCCCGCGCATTTTTGTCCCCATTGGCAAAATCGCTTTTGCTTCGCTCCAAAAGATTGTAGCGTACTCATCGCTTTTGCTTTTTCCTAAGTAGGTGTGAACTTCCCAGCCGCTCGCCTTTCCGTTCGCCGCGTTGTTGTGAATGGAAACTAAGAGGCAATTTTTTATACCGGCTTTGTTCGCTATTTCGTTCGCCCTTTTGCAGCGCTCCGAAAGCGATACGTCGCTATCTTCTCTCACTATCAGCTCGGCGCTAATGCCCTCGTTCCACAGCGCGCTGCCTACCATGTGCGCTACTTCGCGCGCGTATTTCCACTCAAGCAGCTGCGAGCCGTCCGCCCATACGGGTGAACGCTTGCCGGGCGTTTCAGCGCCGTGCCCGTTGTCAATCAGTATTTTCATTTTCCTGCTTTTTAAATTCGCTCAAGTCAACATCAAAATGCCGCTCAGCCTTGTTAACCAGCACTTTTTGTAAAATTTTTGCCCAGCGGCTACCGTTCTCGGAGCTTTCGTTTTCGAGTATGCTCAAAATCTGCGTAAGGCAAAACACCCCGGCAACAATATTATGCAGGTGCAAATCAAGAAAGGTAATGACCTCCTTTTCTATCAGGTAGGCAAGTATGATTAGCGCGTATATTTTCAGTATGGTGCTGAAAATGCGCTTTGCGTAGTCTGTCTTAAACTTTCCGTCGTTTGCCCCCGGATACTTCTTTGAAACGCGCTTGGAAAGCCTAAACGCTGTGTAGCAGTCGTACAATACTGCCAGCGTGCACACCAGCACGAAAGGAGCTGTAGGCTTTAGGTAGGCAGCAACAGCGCCGACAAAGCCAAAAATCCACTTGCTCCACGATGCTAAATTCATCATAACCCTAAATCGTTTTTAATTATTTTTTTAACTTCTGCTACCCACGCACGGTAAGCGACGTACTCGGGGTTTTCCTTATCTTCTATTCCCTTATTTACCAGCGATATTTCATCAGACGGGCTGTATTGCTCTGCTACTGCCATCGGCACGAGCTTTTCATACGTTGGCTTGCCCCAAACGTGCAATGTTTCGTACTCGAAAGCAGCTTTTTCTTCGCCGCTTTCCCGCGTTACCTGAACCTCCCTTACTTGGTAGTTGTAGTGCCAACTTCCATCGCCCAAATCTAAAAGGATGGGCGGCCTAACGTCTGAATTTGATTTCATTTTTTTGAAGTTTAAATTTGAGTATTTAACAATCAGCCTCGTAAGCGGCTGGCTTGGCATCGTAATAAGCGCTTGTCATATGCTATTTCTGTTTTTTTTAGTTAATAGCTACGGTATAAAGCAAAGGCGGGTGCCGAAAGTCTGATCTGCTGACGAAGGCACGTAAGACGAATACGTGCAGGCGAGCCCCGCAGTCGCGCCATTATACGAACCGCCGCCCAACAGAAGCCCCCTTAGCATCTCTCCGCTGGCTGGTATGCTTGTGCTGCAATAATCACAAAAGTAGGTTGCGCTGCTGGCATCCGCCACTTTTGGCATATTATTTCCAAACTCCCCAATAAGCATCTCTTTTACATACCCAGCATAGCGCGAAATGTTGCCGCGCAGTTTGTAGTCGCTGTAGTCGCTATCCTGAAATAGCGACGGGTCGTCGCAGACGTAGAATTGCGAAAGCCCTCCGGCGGCATCGCTTTGAATGCGGAATTTGCAGCCATCTACCCAACTCCAGATGTGGCCAAACGGATTCTCAATGCCGCGGTAGCTGGGCACCTGCATGATTAAGGCGACTTTGTACTCGGGCGGCGCGATAAAGTCAACCACGCCCGTCTGGTTGCCCAAACTGCTGGTATGCCCGCAGCAGATAAAGGGATTGTAATCATTGAATTCACCCCAAAGAGCATAAACAAGCGCTGTCACCCCCATTCCCAGCCCGCCCTGCCGGTATCCCTCGCTGGTGGGCTGGGCGTTAAAGCCGGCTTGGCTGTTCAGGTTGGCGTACTCTACGACGTAGAGCCAGTAGCAGGTCTTCTGAAGCTCGTACACGTCGCAGTTCCAGCCTGCGCCGTTCTTGCCAGCCGCGCCGCGGTTGCGCGCATAAGCCCTAAAACCGGTCAGGCTGACGTTGGTTGCCGGCATCCCCAGCAGGCTGTTGGAGTTGCCGTCGTAGGCGGCGTTGTTGTTGCCGCCGCGAAACGCGGC
>JAIRXY010000180.1 GCA_031268055.1 Prevotellaceae bacterium
GCCCTATAAAATAAAACCAACCAATGCAAAGGTATAAAAATTTTCAATGATTCAAAGGCAAATCGAATATACTTAATCCTCCATTCTCATTTTAGAATGAGCCTCCCCGTTCTGCGTAGCTTAAAAATTATGCGAACGGGGAGTAAAGATTTCACCCTACATGGTGACACTCTCTACTTTTCATAGCGCCTCAAAAAAGAAATAGCCAAGTCCGCAGATATTTTGTTCTATCCCGCTTTTTTACTATCTTCGCAGCGCTCAACGGAGCTTGTATTCATCAGCTTTAAATTATTAATACAGTAATTCTAAATGGCAACAACAGCAGACTTTCGCAACGGCTTGTGCATTGAGTACAACGGTAAGCCTTGCGCCATCGTTTGGTTTCAGCACGTAAAGCCGGGCAAGGGCGGCGCGTTTGTAAAAACTAAGCTGCGCAACCTCGAAACGGGACGGATTCTGGAAAATACCTACACCGCCGGCGAAAAAATCGAAGTCATCCGCATAGAGCGGAGGCCTTACCAGTTCTTGTACAAGGATGATGGCGGATTCCACTTTATGCACAACGAAACGTTTGAGCAGATAGACCTGCTCGCAGAGCTGGTGGATAATCCAGACCTGCTCAAGGAGGGGCAGGGCGTAGAAATGATGATTCATACCGACGACAACGACCGCGTGCTAACGTGCGAGCTGCCGCCTTTTGTGGAGCTCGAGGTGACCTACGCCGAGCCGGGTGTGCGCGGCGACACTGCCTCGTCGACCGTGATGAAGCGCGCAACCCTCGAGACGGGCGCCGAAATCATGATACCTACTTTTGTGAACGAAGGCGAAAAAATTAAAATTGATACGCGCGAGCGGAAGTACGCCGAGCGAGTTAAGTCGTAGCGCGCCGCTTACTTCAACCTTTTCTGTACTGCTGTGTCAAAGTTAGCTTACATAGTTACCGGCGAGCCGTCGGGCGATATTTTGGCGTCGCGCCTAATGCAGGCGCTGCGGCGGCAGCAGCCCGACATTCGCTTTGCCGGCATGGGCGGCGAAGCTATGGCAGAGCTGGGATTCGAAACCCTGTTTGATATATCCGAAATTTCGGTTATGGGCTTCTGGGAGGTGCTGCCCAAGCTGCCGCTCATCATGAAGCGGCTGCGGCAGGCGCTTGCCGACATTGAGCGGCAACAGCCCGACGTGATTATTACCGTGGACAGCTGGGGGTTTGTCAGCGTTCTGCTGGGCAGGCTGCGGAAAAGAAAAGTTGATATTCCCAAAATCAACTACGTGGCGCCGCAGGTGTGGGCATGGAAAAAAGGCCGCGCGCGCACCGCCGCCAAGCTGATAGACCGGCTGATGACCCTGTGGCCATACGAGCCGCCGTACTTTGAAAAGTACGGCCTGCGCTGCGATTTTGTGGGGCATCCGGTCATCGAAAATACGGCAACCCTCAACGATAACCTCGACGACTTTAAGCGCCAGAACGGTATACCGCACGACGGAACGCTGCTGTGCGTTCTCCCCGGAAGCCGTAGCCACGAGGTTAAAAAGCTGCTGCCAATTTTCAAAAAAGTGGTGGCGAGGCTTTCGGAGCATTTCCCCGATTTGTTTGTCGTTGCCCCGTCGGTGGCGGCCATTGCCGGCGAGGTGCGCCGCGCTCTTGCCGACATGCCAACGCCGCACTGCGTACCGGTGGGGCAGCGCGAGCGCTACAGCGCTTTTCGGGCAAGCAGCTTCGCCATAGCAGCGTCGGGCACGGTGACGCTGGAGCTTACGGCGTGCGGAACGCCACACCTCATTGCCTACACCTTTAACCCGATAACCAACAGGATTGCCGACAGGCTGGTCACCTCCAAGTACGCCAACCTCATTAATATTTTGGCCGACAGGTTTATTATTCCGGAGTTCACGCTGGCGCGCTGCCGCGAAGACCTAATCTACCAAAAAGCGCTGGAGTTGATGCAGCGCCCCGACCAAGCGCAGGAGCAGGTAGCGCAGGCGCAGCAATACTTTTCGCTGCTCAAGCCCGCCGACATGCTGCCCTCCGAAAAAGCGGCGGCGGTGGTGCTGGAAACGTTAGGGATGCGAAATAAAAACATGTAGCGCCGGCCTGCCCCCTCCGGCGCCTTAAATTTGCAGGGATGACATGGCGGCACTGCTGCTTACCCCCGTAAGGCAGGGCGTAAAAATATTGGTATTTTTGTTACATTCATCCGTTCTTTACACCAAAATACTACCAAAGTAATCAAAATATATTTTGATATTTGAAATAATTGCTGCAAATTTGTATCATTAAAAATGGTATGCGGCAACTATTGGCAAGATACTATTCATCAATAGTATGGTAATGCTCATTGCTTGCGGCTTGCGCAACTTTCGTATCTCTTTTGAGGAATGTGGAATAAATAACGTGTACGTGGTTGTCCCGTACAACAGGTACAACATACTTGTAGAGAATATGTTGTACCTCCACCGCTACCGTCCCGCAGGAACAAACGTTGAACGAAATAGCAGCTGCTACATGTTATTTATTTCGCGCTACTAATAAATACGAACAGCATATAAAAACTTTATGTATAATGTTTAATTAAGCCACAAGTCA
>JAIRXY010000013.1 GCA_031268055.1 Prevotellaceae bacterium
TTTCCCAAAAGAGCTATATTTATCGTTTCATTTTTTGTGCTCTTTCGCAGAGTATTTTCTATAAAAATTTTTGATGTTGACTTGGACGAGTAATATTAAGGCGCTACAAGACATGCTTATCAAAGCCAAGCGTACCCTTGTGGCGTCGCACATGAATCCCGACGGCGACGCCGTGGGAGCGTCGCTGGCGTGGTGGAGCTACTTGAGGGCTGCTTACCCGGATATGGAAGTGCGCGTGGTATTTCCAAACAAATTCCCCGATTTTTTGGGGTGGATGGAGGGCGCTGACCAGACGATTGCGTACGCCGATAAGAAGGAAGTTGTGCAGGAGTACGTAAAAGCGTGCGACCTCATTTTTTGCCTCGACTTTAACGCCATCAACCGCTTGGACGCCCTGGGCGAAGTATTGGCTGCCCATAGCATACCCCGTGTGCTGATTGACCACCACCTGCAACCTGCCGAAGAGTTTGACCTCGTATTTTCGGATACCTTGATGAGCTCCACTTCCGAGCTTGTCTACCGCATAGCGCTTGCCTTAGGCGGAAAATCGCTGCTGAGCAAGGGCGCTGCCGAGGCGCTGTACGTGGGGCTGATAACCGACACCGGATCATTTGGCTTTAGCGTCAACACGCCGGAGACGTTCCGCATGGCGGCCGACCTCATGGAGCTTGGCATAGACAAGGATGAGATAGCAAGTAAGGTTTACGACAGCTACTCCGAGAAGCGCATGCGGCTGCTGGGCTACTGCCTCCACAGCAAAATGCGGGTGTTTCCGAAGCAAAAGGCCGCGTATATTTCGCTTTCGAGAAAAGAGTTGGACGAATTTTGCTTTCAGCCCGGCGATACGGAGGGGTTTGTAAATTTCCCCCTCTCCATAAAAAAAGTTGCGCTATCGGCCTTGTTTACCGAGTCGCAGGACAAAACCCACATCCGCGTTTCGCTCAGGTCAAAGGGTAAGGTAATTTCGGTGAACGAGCTGGCGCGCAAGCATTTCAACGGTGGAGGACACTTCAACGCTTCGGGCGGAAAGTACTTTGATTCGCTGAAAAATTGTGAGGCTTATTTTGAGAATATTCTGAAGAACGAATTTTGATGCTCTACGGGTTAGCAGTGTACAGAAAAAGAAAACAAATCAACATTTCTCTTGTATGTCTTGCCTTTTTTGTACTTTTGCAGGTGCAATGCGGCAGGCCACGCGAGCAGCGGCCATACGCGCCGGTGGCGTCGCCGGACAGGCAGCGGCTGCAAGGGGTCAACAAGTACTTGAACGAAAAGGAGCAGGATATTTTGCAGTCGTACGTCAAGCGCCAGCAGCTGAACATGAGTAAGAGCGGCATGGGATATTTTTACCAAGTGGTAGCGGAAGGTAGCGGCAGCCAAATTGCAATGAATGACGTGGCGCAGCTGTACGGCAGCATTTTTTTGATTGACGGCACGCCTTGCTACGCGTACAGCGAGCAGCGTCCGCTGGTGGTAACGATGGGAACTTTTTCGGGCATTACAGCTTTGAATACGGCCCTGCTGGGCGTGAGGCAGGGAAGCCACGTGCGCTTTGTGATTCCGTCCCACCTTGCATTTGGGCTTTTGGGCGACGGAGATAGGGTGCCACCCCGTAGCCCGCTGGTATGCGACTTCTGGATAATTGATAATTGACAACAGGTAGCTGATTATTGACCATGACAAACGCATGAAAAAAAGGCGGTATGCACCTCTTGTGTGGCGACAGCAAAACGCTGTAAGCGTTTCCCCATGAAAGTGGTGTATGCGATGCTTCTACAGCGCTTCAGGCGTTGCCCAAAATAATAGGGAAATCCCTACGGGGTTTTGGTTTGTAGGGTGGCGCTTGCGCTGTCCCGCGCTACCCCGCGCTGCGCTGCGCTTGCACGGGGTTATCCAAGTTAAAGTCCTACGGACTTTTCCGCAGCAATACAGGGACGACAAAGCCCCAAAGGCTTTAACATGGATTTGGAGCTGCGTAGCAGCTCAACATGGATAACTCCGTGCAAGTGAAGCGCAGCGAAACGCAGCGCGGGGTTACGGAAATCAGGTTTTTCGGGCTGTTACGCTTTGAAAAACTTTCGGCTTATTTAATAATATCGAAAGTTTTTTCGAACGAAAATTTTTATATCAATATGCGAATTTTTGACAGCCCACCCTACGGGGTTTTTCATGCGTTTGCCCCGATAACCGAATAACCGATAATTGTCAATTGTCAATTAGTATCTTATGGAACGAATTTGCGAGCTTTTTAGCGCTGCCCTTAAGCATGGGAGATGGCCAACCGGTGTAGGGCCGATGGCTTGGCTGCTGCTTTTGCTGCTGCCGCTTGCTCCTGTGGTGCAGGCGCAGGATTACGCCCCGCTGAGCAAGGATGTGCGGTATCGCATTCACGTGCAGGGCAAAGGAAGCGTGAAGGTAGGCAGGGGGTGCTACGTGCACCTTTCTTTGAGCGCAGCAACGCAGCAGGGCGTAAAAGTGTTTGAGCGCTCCTGCTGGCTGCCGATAGGCGAAGAGCCAAGCCCCAGCTCTTTTGAGGCAAGCCTCATGGTACTTTCGCAGGGCGATAGCGCTGATTTTTTGATGCCTGCCGCAGCGCTCTCGTCGAGCTTAATCAGCTACCCCAAGCTGAAAGGCGTGGCCAGCAGCGAGGTGCTGCGCGTGAGCGTGCGCGCGCTGCGCGTGGTAGAGCCGGATATTGTGCTGGACGACGCCTATGAGAAGTTTTGTGATGATTACCGCGCCTACGAAAAACGCCTGACCCGACAATACTTGCAGCAACATGCGGACTTTAAGGCGGCAGGCGATATCTGGAAAAATCGGCGAAAGCAGGGCAACGGCAAAAAGGTGGAGAAGTTTGGCGAATCAATGCTCATTACGTATGAGGGATTTTTTCTTAACGGCGAAAAATTTGACTCCAACGGAAAAAACGGACAGCCCTTTCGCTACGTGCGGG
>JAIRXY010000284.1 GCA_031268055.1 Prevotellaceae bacterium
GCTGTAGTGTCAATATGCGAAAAAGGCGCTTTTGTCGGCGGATTGAACATTCCTAAACGGACACGGATACCGAACAAGCGTCGCAGCGAAACATCCAGCTGGCTTTCACTGATGATACCTTCCTGTACGGCTTTAAGCAATCCGAGGTAGGCCGCATTTCCGCAGTCAACGTCCGTTCCGTGCACAACGGCGTCGGCGGCAGCGTGAGGAGCATCGGCGTGCGTTTTATGCGTTTTGTAGAAGTTGTCGATTGCGCCGCAGTCGGAGGTGACGTAGCCGGTAAATCCCCATTCGTTGCGGAGGATGTCAATCATCAGCTTGTCGCTTCCGCAGCAAGGCTGCCCGTAGAAAGCGTTGTAGGCGCACATAACGCCGGCCACGCGCGCCTCCTTTACCAGCGTATGGAAAGCAGGCAAATACGTGTCCCACAGGTCGTAGCTGTTTATGACGGCGTTGTAGGTGTGGCGCGAAGATTCGGGGCCGCTATGCACAGCATAATGCTTGGCGCACGCTGCCGCTTTCAGGTATGTTTTGTCGTCGCCCTGCAAGCCTGTTACGAAATTTTTTCCCAAAGTTGCTGTCAGAAAAGGGTCTTCACCGTAAGTTTCCTGTCCGCGTCCCCAGCGTGGATCTCGAAAAATATTTATGTTGGGCGTCCAATAGGTCAAACCGTTATAGATGGAGTAGTCTCCCTTTGCTTGGGAAGCATTGTAGACGGCGCGCCCTTCCTCGGCGGTGTAGGCGGCCATTTGCTTCATGGCGGCAGCGTCCCATCCAGCCGCCATCCCTATTGCTTGCGGGTAAACAGTTACCTTGTACTTGGTGCGCCCAACGCCGTGCAGACATTCATTCCACCAATCGTAGGGTGGAATACCCAAACGCTCAATAGCTGGCGTTTTGTTCAACATTTGGGCAACTTTTTCTTCCAAAGTTAGGCGCGAAACAATGTCGTTTGCCCGCTGCTCAACAGACAGCGATGGATTCTGGAACGGATATTCGTAAGATGAGCTGCACCCCGCAGCCAGAAAATAAAAGGCGCACACGCTGCCGAATAAGCATGCTGCAATAAATGTTTTTTTCATGACTATGTTCAATTTATTAGATTAAAGTATTGTCTTTGCGCGAATATGCAAACATTTTTCAAAAATAAAACAGGAAGACTACCGGTAGCAATGTTGCCAATTGCATATTATTCAACTTTCGTAAGTTCCAAAAATGGCTGATTTGCAATAAAAAAAAGTAGCGTATTTTTCGTTTAAATCGCTGCTTTTTCTGCAATTTTGTGTCGTCAAAAAAACAAAACAAAAAAAAAACAAAACGATATGTTATCGCCCAAAAGTACAACAAATATCTCAGAGCTGCAAAATTTTTTCAACTCCTGACTTTGCCAATACGTCATGCATCATTTTCTACCAACTATTCCGTATGGGACGGAGCAACCATTACATGTTATTTATTTCGCATTCCCAAAACCATTGTTCAAGTAAATAACGATATGATTATCTATACAGTCCTGAACGGCTTAAACTTTGATAGCCCGACGTGAAACGTCTGGCTATCAAAGTTTAAAACCAATTAGAGCGGCGATGCTCCGAAATATTTTTGTTGAGTAGCGCGCTACGATTTCTTTTCCATTACGTAAATTCTGCACTCCCACGGGTTGAGGGTAAAGCAGGGTTTTGCGTCAAACTTTACCTGCATGTTTTTGCCCCAGAAGCTATACGTGCCGTAGAAAGCGTCGCCCTCCAGCTCAACATTCTTTACCACCTCGGGCGAAAGGTTGAACAGGCAAAATACCTTGCTGTGGCTATCTTCGCGGACAAAGCTGAGCGCCTTTTTACCTTGCGAATTATTCACCCACACCATGTCGGCTCCGTACAGGCCGTTGTGCAGCGCGCTGTACTTTGATTTTAGCGTGATGAGGCTTTTGTAGAATGCGGTAAACTTGTCCTCGCTGTTGCAGCCGACGAGGTCTTTTTCAAAAAACTCAAGGCATCGCTTGTTGCCAACCTCCTGCCCTGTGTAGATGAGCGGAAATCCGGGCAGGGTGAAGGTGAGCGCAGCCATGCTCTTAACGGCATCGCCCATGCGCATAAATTCGGTGCCGTTCCACGAGTTTTCGTCGTGGTTGGAGGTAAACAACATGCGGAGCGTGCGCTTCCGAAAGTTAAGAATGTCACGCTCAAAATATTTTTGCAGGTCTTTCACGTTGTCTTTTCCTTGCGCAATGTTGTTCATCAGGTGGTGGAGCTCCCAGCCGTAGTTGGCGTCAAACGCAGTGTCGACCAGCGACCTGAACCCTTCGTCCTCTGCCAGCATAAACACCGGCTTCACAGCGTCGCACTCTTTGCGCGCAGTCTCCCAAAAGTTAAGCGCCTGCTGCTCGGTCACGTAGTCGCTTGCAAGCCTCGCCACGTCGCAACGAAAGCCGTCAATGTTGGCCTCGGTGAGCCAGTACTTCATGGAGGCAATCATCTCTTTCTGCATGTCGCTGCTTGCGTAGCTGAGCTGCGCCACGTCTGTCCAGTCGTAGGGGCCAACAGGCTTTCCGTCTTTTCCTGTAACAAACCAATCGGGGTGCGCGCCAACCCAAGCGTGGTCACGCGAGGTGTGGTTGGCCACCCAGTCGATGATAACTTTCATGCCTCGCTGGTGCGCCTCCTGCACCACCTGCTTGAAGTCGTCCAGCGTTCCAAATTCGGGGTTTACGGCGCAGTAATCTTGAATAGAGTAGTAGCTGCCGAGAGTCCCCTTGCGGTCGAGCTTACCAATAGGGCTTATGGGCATAAACCACAGGATTTTCACCCCCAGCTGCTGTAGGCGCGGCAGGTGCGCTTGGAAGGCCTTGAGCGTTCCCTCTGGGGTGTACTGCCTCAGGTTGACCTCATAAATGACAGCGTCTCTGCTCCAGTTCGGCTGCGATAGCGATTCAATCTTAGCGCATGCAGGCGCTGTGTTTTCTATATTTGCGTTGCTGCACGAGGCAAAGTAAAGCATTGCTGCCAACGCGATGGTTACAATAAATTTCATAATTCAAAAAAAAAGGATTTTAGATTCAGTGATTCAACAATTAAATTATTTTTTACCATTTAAAATTTCAAAGCTGCTTGCCGGTAGCTCAATGGTTAGCCGCGATTCGCTTTGCGTGAATGTTGCGCCGAAGTTGTCGGTCAACTTTGCGCCTTCGTAGCCTTGCGGAAGCTCCACCTGCAATGCTTTCGGCTCGCTACCTTTGTTGATGGCCGACACAACAAGCTGGCCAAAGTAAGTTCGGGCAATTGCCAGCGCGTCGTCGTCAACGTACAGCAGCTCCACATCGCCGTAGGTAAGCGGCAGGAGCTCTCGCCGTAGCGACGTAAGCTTCTTCACCTTGCTCAGCAGCGCCTGCTCCTCGGGCTTGTATCCGTCGAACTGCATCCAGCGGCGGTTGTCGGGGTCGTTGGCGCCGGGCTGCCCGTACTCGTCGCCGTAGTAAATGCAGGGAACGCCCGGCATGGAGAAGATAAGCGCGTGAAGCAACGCCAGCTTTTGGTAGCCAGCGGCGCTGCCAACGCCAACTTCGCGATTCCATCCGGCGGCCTTTCCGTCTTCGTCAAAGCGCACCGCTCCACCGGCGTATGAAATGAAGCGCACGCGGTCGTGGTTGCCCGTGATGTACCCCATCAAGTTGTGGTAGCCATACGTGGTGAGGCTTTGCTGAAGGACGCTCCAGAGGCGCTGCATGCTACCGTCGTTGGCGCCCAAAGCGGAAACCATTGCATCGTAGGCGTTGAAGTCGAACTGCGCGTTGAGCAATCCGCTGCTCACGTAGCTGGCAATGAGCTCAGGGCTGCCGTACGTTTCGCCGATTTGGTACAGCGGTCTCTCCACCTCTACCTTTAGCTTTTGCGTTAACATTCGCCAGAAAAGTAAGTCTACGTGCTTGCTGGCATCGTGCCGGAAGCCGTCGAGGTCAAACTTTTTCATCCAAAACACGGCGCTGTCGCTTAGCAGATCTGCCGCCTCGTAAATCGACAGGTTGAGCGTTGGCAGGTGCGTGTCAAACCATGTGGTGAGGCGGTGGTCGTCCCAGCGCTCTACGTTCAGCGACCCGTCGGGCAGGTGTAGCGGGGTTATCCACCGAGCGTAATCCTTTAGCAATGGGTAGTCAACGTGCACGTGGTGCGCCACGTAGTCCATCAGCACGTTGATGTGGTGATGGTGTGCGCTGCCAATGAGGTTTTGCAGCACAGCGTCGCTGCCAAACCGCGCGTCTACCTGCGTAAGCGAAGTAGGCCAGTAGCCGTGGTAGGCCGAGAACTTGGTGCTGGGGTTGGAGTACTGCCCCCAGGCGGTGTAGGGGTTTTGCGTTATGGGCGAAATCCACAGGGTATTTACGCCCAGCGCGTCGAAAAATCCCTCCTCGATTTTTTTCGTAATGCCGGCCAAATCTCCGCCAAAGTAATCTACCTTGGGCAGCACGTCGGGGCTGTTGAGGCGGTAGTCATTGCTGCTGTCGCCGTTCACAAACCGGTCTACCATTAGGGAGTAAATAATTTGCGCCGGCATGTCGCTGCGGGTAAGCTGCGAGGAGCTGCGTAGCGCTTTGCCCTTGTGCAGCGGGATGAGCAAATCGTTGGATATGCCTGCCCTGTTGTACGCCCACACGCGCAGGTGCGAGCGGGCGTCGGCGCGTGCGCTGCGCGGAATGACCACTTCAACCAGCATTGCGCTGTCCCTTTGGCCAATGATGCGTACGGGAATCCGGTAGTTCTCCCAAAGAGCAAGCAGCATTTCCGGCTCATTTTTTACCAGCAAGGTCAGCTTGCTTCCCTTGTCGCTTTGCGTTGTCAGCACGGGCGGACGCTTGCTGCTTTCGCCTACGCTTAGCAGCGAGTTGAAGCCTCCCATGTTGTTGCTAACCTTGCGGGAGTTGGCAGGGTCGAGCATTTCCTTTCCGTCGGCCACAATGCAGTACTGGTAGCTGCCGCGCGGCGCAGCAAGGTCAATGCTCCAAGCGCTGCCGACGCGCTTCATCTCGCCGAGGTTTACGTTCCAGCCGTTAAACTCCCCTTTGACCTGCACTTTTTTATATCCGGCGTCGGGAGTTTCTATCCTGAAGCTGTGCTCATTGCTTTGCCGAGCAACGATTGAGTAGGTTGCGCCGTCAGCCCATACCTTTACCTCTCTCAGCAGCGCCGTTTTGTCTTGCAGGCTGTCAACGGTAATGATTTTGCGGCTTTTGTCGAAGCGGTAGCTGCAACCCTGCACATCAACGCTATCGATGACGGTTTGAGGCAGGTAAAAGTAGTCGGTGAGGTATATCGTGTCCTGTTCGCTAAGCACGATGGGCGATGCCAAGCCTTTCACCGCCGATTTTTCGGGTACGTTGAGCGCAGCCTCCTGCCGACAGCCGCCAAGCAAAGCCACCGCTACTACCCAAACAGTATATTTCATAAATTCTCAAGTTACAATGTTTACAAATAGTTCTCGGATTTCATTTGTCAACCGTTAGCTGCACGGCAACGCTACCTGCGAGCAGCAGCCCTCCCGCAATAAGCAGCATGTTCACCTGCAAGCCTCCCGTGAGGTATAGCAGTCCGCCCCCCACGAGCGCCGCCACGATTTGCGGCAGGCAAATGGTTCCGTTGAACAGCCCAAGGTATGCCCCCATATTTTTGCCGGAAAGCGCGTTGGTGAGGATGGTGAAGGGTAGCGCCAGCATAGCAGCCCAAGCGCACCCAATGAGCAGGTACGAGGCAAACAGCAGGTATTTATCGTGAATAAAGAAGGTAGATATGAATCCGGCAGCCCCCAAAAGCAGGCTGAGCACGTAGGCCTTTTTGTACGATTTAAATAGCGGTATGGCCATTGCCCAGAGCACGGAGCCTACCGCTTGCACGGCAAAGAGAACGCCCACCCAGTTACCCGCCGTTTGGTATTCGGGCGATTTTACATCGGTAACGCCCCACACGTTGTGGGCAATAGCGCCGTTGGTGTACGTCCACATGTACATGAAGGCAGCCCAGCAAAAGAACTGCACCAGCCCCACCGTCCAAAATACCTTTGGGGCTTTTTTCAGCAGGGTAATGAAGTCCGACTTTTCTTTTTTCTCCGTTTTTTCGGCTATGCCGTGAAACAGCGCGTATTCGCGCGGCGGCATTTCCTTTACCTTCACCACCGTGTAGATTACGCACAGTATCAGTATTGCCGCGCCCACGTAAAAGGAGTATATCACCGAGTCGGGGATAACGCCCTGCGCCGCAACGTTTGAAAGGCCTATCCACGTAAAAATAAATGGGAAGAGAAAACCGACAAGGCTACCGGCGTTGCACAAAAAGCTTTGCACGGAGTAGGCAAACCCTTTTTGCTTTTCGTTGACCATGTCGCCCACCAGCATTTTGAACGGCTGCATGGCCATGTTGATGGATGTATCGAGGAACATTAGGGCAATCAGCCCAAACAGCATGGCGCTGCCCACGCTCAAGCTAAAGCTGCCGGCGTTGGGCAGCAGGCACATGACGATGATGGCCGCCAACGCCCCGATAAACAGGTAGGGGACACGCCTGCCAAAGCGCGTCCACGTGCGGTCGCTCAGCGAGCCTACAATGGGCTGCACAACGATGCCCATTAGCGGCGGTAGTATCCAAAAATAGCTGAGGCTATGAGGGTCGGCGCCAAGGGTAGCGAATATGCGGCTAATGTTGGCGCTCTGTAGCGAGTAGGCAATTTGTACCCCAAAAAATCCGAAGCTGAGGTTCCATATCTGCCAAAATTTTAAGCTTGGTTTTTCCATGAATTTAGACGTTTGAAAAGTACAATTATACGCTATTTTTTTTTAGGTTGTAACACCTTGCCGAAGTAAAAAAAAATATTTTCAGGTTTCAATCGTTTGAGAAGCATGAAAAAAATTTTTTCAAAAGATTTTTTTTTGAAATCATTTTTTTTTACGCTTAATTTGCTTTGTAATACCCTTTGTATTATTGCGTTAAAACATTGCCGCAAACGATTGAAATAAGGTTTTTTGATAAAAAAAGTATCTCAATGAATATTATTTTTCAGGTAGAATATGCCACCCGCTGGGGCGAGCAGCTGGTGGTAAAAAGTAGCCTTCACCCCGACGGCCTGCCAATGGCCTGCGTGGACGGCGTTCGCTGGACGCTACAGCTGGCGCAGCAGCAGCTTTCCGGAGCGCTGCTCTACAAGTATGCCCTGCGCAAAGCATCCGGCGAGCTGGAGGAGGAGGGCGGAGAATGGCGTACATTCTCGCCGCAGGCAACCGCCTTTTCCACCATAGCGCTGTCCGACTGCTGGAGGGTAGGGGGCTGCGACGTGCTGATTTCGTCGCCGTACACCTCCGTGCTGTTTGGGCACAGCGCAAAAGCGCCCGACGACAACGCATTTAGCCATCACTCCTGTAGGCTGACAATACGCGCCTCGTCCATACCGCACGGATGCTTGCTTTGCGTCACCGGCAGCGACGAGCTGCTGGGAGGGTGGGACGCGCGCCGTCCGCTGCTCATGCAGCCCGATGCATACGGCGTGTGGCAAACGGGCTTCACGCCCTACAACCGGCTCCAGCCCATTTACTACAAGTACGCCATTTACGACGTTAAGCAGCAAAAAATTGTTGGCTACGAGCAGCGGCAAAGCGACCGCACGCTGACTCCGGTGGAGCACAGCAAGGCCGCGCTGTGGCGCAACGACGAGATACCGAACTTTGGACTCAGCGCGCCGCGCGGGGCGGGGGTGGCCATTCCGGTGTTTGCGCTGCGTAGCGCCGGCAGCTACGGCGTAGGGCAGTTCTCGGATTTGAAGCTGCTGGCTGACTGGGCAAAAAGCGCGGGATTGAGCATGATACAGGCGCTGCCCATCAACGACACCTCATCCACGCTCACGTGGCGCGATTCCTACCCCTATTCGGGCATTTCGGTGTTTGCGCTGCACCCGCTCTACCTCGACCTAACGCCGCTTGCCGCTTGCCTCACGCCAAAGCAGGCGGAGCAGCTGAAGGCAGAGCAGCGCCAGCTCAACGCGCTGCAAGAAATAGACTACGAGCGCGTAATGCAGCTCAAGTGGAAGTACGTAAGGCTGGCGTACCGCAAGGAAAAAAGCGCCGCTTTTGCCAGCGAGGAGTACAAAAAATTCTTTGAGCAGCGCAAAGGTTGGCTGCAACCATACGCGGCGTTTTGCTACCTGCGCGACAAGTACAAAACCGCCGATTTTGCAAAGTGGGAAGATTTTGCCGCCTTTTCTGCGGCAAAAGTAGCAGCGCTGGTCAGCCCCAGCTCTTCTGCCTACGACGATGTTGCCATACACTACTACGTGCAGCTCTTGCTGCACAAGCAGCTCAAGGAGGCCTCCGCCTACTGCCGCAGGCAGGGAATCATCCTCAAGGGCGACATCCCCATCGGCATATCGCGCAGCAGCTGCGACGCGTGGGTGGCGCCCGAGCTCTACAACATGGACGCACAGGCAGGAGCGCCACCCGACGCTTTTTCTGTCACCGGCCAGAACTGGGGCTTCCCCACCTACAATTGGAGCCGCATGTCGCTGGACGGCTACAGCTGGTGGCAGCAGCGCTTACGCGCCATGTCCGAGTACTTCGACGCTTTCCGGATTGACCATATTTTGGGTTTTTTTCGCATTTGGGAAATACCTTTGCACTCAATGCAAGGCCTGTTGGGGTATTTTTCGCCGGCGCTCCCGCTATCCGTCTCCGAGCTCAACCAGCGCGGTGCGTGGTTCGACGCCGACAGGCTTTGCCTGCCGTACGTTCGGAAGCACGTGCTACAGGAGCTATTTGGCGACGAAGCCCACGCCGTATCGCAATTTTTCATGGAGGAGTACAAGGCGCACGCCCTTCGCTTCAAGCCGGAGTTCAACACGCAGCGCAAGCTCGAAGATTTTTTTGCTGCGCAAGAAAGCTATAGCAGCGAGCTAAAGGAAAAGCTGTTTGACTTGCTCAACGACGTGACGCTCATCGAAGATAAGAGCAAGCGCTCGTACTACCACCCGCGCATTGCCATGCACTACACGCGCTCGTACCGCGACCTCGACGAGCAGCAGAAGCAGGCGCTGGACGCAATCTACCTTGACTTTTTTTACCGCCGCCATAACCTGTTTTGGAAGGAGCAGGCGTTGCAAAAGCTGCCGGCGGTGCGCTACGCCACCAACATGCTGGTATGCGGCGAAGACCTTGGCATGGTGCCCTCGTGCGTGCCGGAGGTAATGCAGCAGCTGGGGTTGCTGAGCCTCATCATTCAGCGTATGCCCAACGATAGCAGCGTGGAGTTTGCGCCCCTTGAGCGCGCTCCCTACCTGTCGGTATGCAGCCCGGGCAGCCACGACACCAGCGGATTGCGCGAATGGTGGGAGGAGGATAGGGGCGCCACGCAGCGCTTCTACAGCGGCGTGCTGCACCACGACGGCGAAGCGCCCGCCACCTGCGAGCCGTGGATAGCGCGCGAAATAATCTTGCAGCACCTCAACGCGCCATCCCTTTGGGCTGTGTTCCCGTTGCAGGATTTGCTGGCCATCGACGGCGCTTTACGCCACAAAAACCCTCGCGCCGAGCGCATCAACCTGCCAAGCAACCCTCACCACTATTGGCGTTATCGCATGCACATCTCGTTAGAGGAGCTGCTAAAGCAGCAAGAATTCAGCAGCGAGCTGAGGGCGCTGGTGAAAGAAAGCGGCAGGTGGGACGGCTGAGCCGGATAAGGTGAGCTTGTAATCAGGCAGCGGCAGCAGTAGCGACAGTTGTTGCTGCTGCTGCTAATTTTCTCTACTCCGCTGGCACGGGCTTGTAGTTAGCGCAAAGCGCCAAGTGCAGCGATATTATCCCGCTTTAATGGCGTATGGCGGGTAATGAACGATGTCCGATGTTCGATTTAGCGTGGTCAAAACAAAGTGCGCGTATAAGCTCTTGTATTCAACCTTCGACTTTTCAGCTGAGGTAATGAACGCCTCAAAAAAAGAGATAACCGGAAAACAAAAAATTCTATTCTTCTCCAAATATTTTGTATCTTCGCAGCCTTAATCTTTTGAATCGTTGAAGCATAAAATAAGACATACGTTGCTGGTGTTGCTGCTGTGCTGCGCAAAAGTGCACGCAGAGAGCCAAAGCGTTGAGGAGAGTAAGCTGGAGGGCAAGCTGTCGGAAGTTGTAGTTGTTGGCAGGGAGCCGCGCTCCGGCGTAATTGAGCGTATTAACGTGCAACCTCTGTCGAAGCTTTCGGGAGCCTCGGGCAGCTTTGAAAACATTCTGAAGGTATTGCCCGGCGTGCACTCCACCAACGAGCTGAGCTCGCAATATTCGGTACGTGGCGGTAGCTACGACGAAAACTTGGTGTACGTAAATGGCGTAGAAATTTACCGTCCTATGCTCACGCGCACCGGACAGCAGGAGGGGTTGAGCTTCATCAACCCTAACCTCGTATCGACGATTGATTTCTCCACCGGCGGCTTTGGCGCAGAGTTTGGCGATAAAATGTCGAGCGTGCTCAACGTAAGCTACAGGCGTCCTACGTCGTCCGGCGGAAGCGCCGAGGCCAACCTGCTGGGAGCATCGGCAGCCTGCGATTTTGCGCTGCCCAACAAAAAATTCGGCGGCGTGGTGGGCATGCGCTACAAGCGCGCCACCTACCTGCTGGGAACGCTTGACGTTAAAGGCGAATACGACCCATCTTTTTCCGACATCCAAACCGCGCTTTACTTTGAGCCTACCAGCAAGCTCAGCTTTAGCTTGCTGGGCAGCTACGCGCTCAACCACTACGACTTTATCCCTACCGACAGAGAAACAACCTTTGGCACGCTGGACAACCCCATGAACTTTACCATGTACTACGAGGGCAACGAAAACGACCTGACGAAAAACCTGCTCGGTGCGCTGACGGCACGCTACAGGGTGTCGGACAACGTCATGCTTGGGTTTACCGGCTCGGCGGTGTCGATGCTGGAGCAGGAGCGCTACGATATTTTGAGCGAATACTGGCTAAAGCAAACGACAACTGACCCTGAGGTAAGCCGTGATGTCTCGGATATTGGCGTGGGCGCTTCGCTCGACCACGCGCGCACCTACACCGCTACCAACATCTACGTGGCGGAGCACATCGGTAGCTGGCACCACGGCAGCGGCATGCTGAAGTGGGGGCTGAAAGTACAGCGTTACCACGTGAACGACGAAGTTAACCAGTGGCAGCGAATTGATTCGGCAGGCTACATGATGCCGCACAACGACGAGGCGCTCAACGTGATGCATAGCGTGTACGCCGATACCCTTATGAGCGCATGGCAGTACAGCGGATTTTTGCAGGAATCCTACACCCTGAGCTTTGGCAACAGCCACCTGCTACAGCTCACGCCCGGGCTGCGTTTTACCTACGTGGCGTTGAGCCAAGAGCTGCTCGTATCGCCGCGCTTGCAGGCTGTCTTTTACCCAAGGGGAGAGAGAGGATGGCAAATTTTTGCCTCCACCGGCGCTTACCACCAGCCTGCATTTTTCAAGGAAATGAAAAATACCGAAATGCAGCTCAACACGGCTATTACGGCGCAGCGCTCGTGGCACTTCACGCTGGGGACGAGCGCCACCTTCACCCGCCACGATATTCCCTTTAGGCTGACCTCCGAAGCCTACTACAAGCGCCTGAGCAACATTGTGCCCTACAAGCAAGATAATGTAGCGCTGCTATACGACTGGGAGCATCGCGCCAGCGGATTTGCGTGGGGAATAGACGCTAAGCTGAGCGCAGAGCTGGTTAAGGGGGCCGAATCGTGGGTGAGCCTGTCGCTTATGCAGGCGCGACAAGACGTGCAGGACGATTCTTACAAAAACAGCGAGGGGCAAACCTGCTATCCGGGTTACTACCCCATGCCCAACGACCAGCGAATCAACCTGTCCATCATGCTGCAAGACCAAATACTAAGCTACTCACAGTGGCGCGCTTCTCTGACGCTGAACTATGGCACGGGGCTACCCGCGTCTGTGCCGGCTGCCGACCGCTACGACCTAACCTTTCGTATGCCCTCGTACCAGCGGGTGGATATGGGATTAAGCTACGTGCTGTTCGACAGCGAGAAGAGAAATGCCGTAAGAAAAAAGTTCGGCAGCACGCTAAAAAGCTGCACCTTTACGGTAGAAGCGCTCAACCTATTTAACATCCGAAACGTTGCATCGTACCTGTGGGTAAAAACGGTGCAGTATGCCGAGCAGCAGTCGGGCATGATGGCTGTGCCGAACTACCTCACCCCGTTTCGGATTAACGCAAAGGTGGGAATAACATTTTGAAAGTTACAAGTTGAAAATGGATAGCTGAAAATGGATAAGGAAACTACAAAAAAGAGCCAAAAAAAAGAGCATCGAAAGCGCGTACACCGCAAGACCATTGTTTTTAACAACGATGAGCAAAAGATGATAGACTACTTTTGCAGGCGCTACGGCATAAAAAACCGCGCAAAGCTATTTCGCGAAGCTATCATCACTACAATGCTGCAAAAAATGGAGCAAGACCACCCAACGCTATTTTAGCTATGACTACCACCGAACGCTACCAGCATACTATCGAATGGTTTAAGGCCAACGTACCGGTGGCCGAGAGCGAGCTGCGCTACCGCACTCCATACGAGCTGCTGGTTGCCGTAATCCTTTCGGCGCAGTGCACCGACAAGCGCGTGAACATGGTTACGCCCGCGCTCTTCAAAGCTTTTCCTGTGGCCGAAAAGATGGCGCAAGCCGAAGTCTACGAAATATACGAGTACATCAAATCCATATCCTACCCCAACAACAAGGCAAAAAATCTGAAGGGCATGGCGGAAATGCTCGTAAGCCGCTACCACAGCGTTGTTCCCGACGATGTAGACGAGCTACAGCAGCTGCCCGGCGTTGGACGCAAAACGGCCAACGTCATTGCCAGCGTGGTGTACAACAAGCCCGCCATTGCCGT
>JAIRXY010000060.1 GCA_031268055.1 Prevotellaceae bacterium
TGGGGTAATCGCCGGACATGCCCATAGAGATTTGGGCGAAGTGCCCGGGCTGAGGCGCGAGGGCTTTTGCCTGCTCATGCAGACACTTTATGAGCCGAAATTCCTTGCGCACCTGCTCCACGTTGCAGGTGTTGGAGGCCATGCCCATTAGCCCGCATATCAGAACGTTGCGGAGCATGCCCAGCTCGCCTGAGCACAGGTACGCAAGCAGCTCATCGGGCAGGAAGCCAAATTTTGTCTCCTCCTGCGCAACGTGCACCTGCAAAAGGCAGCGAGCGGTGGCGCCCGTTTTTTCACAAGCTCTATTTACCTCCTTTAGAAGCTTTACGCTGTCGATGGAGTGGATAAGGTGCGCGTGAGGTATCACCATTTTAACCTTGTTGGTTTGCAGGTGGCCTATGAAGTGCCAGCGGATATCGCGGGGTAGCGCCGCCGCCTTTTGCAGGAGCTCCTGCGGGCGGCTCTCCCCAAAATCGCGCTGCCCTGCGCTATACGCAGCCGCAATATCATCTGCGCTGTACGTCTTTGATACGGCTACCAAGGTCACGTGCGAAGGCAAGCGCTGCTTTATGCTATGTATATTTTCTGCTACCATAAGGATTTTTACCGATACCGCACTATCTCCATCCAAGGGGTATAGCGCAAAAGAAAAACGCCTTTGTTTTCGTATGCTCCGTTGGGTACTACGGGGACAAAGCTGTAGGTGGATTGCAGCAGGTCTTCGTGGTGAGACGGCAGGCAATTTTCAAAATCCTTGCCGTAGCGGTATATGGCAGAGGCAAAGTAGAGCATAACGTCGTAGCCCTGAAAGGCAAACTGCGAGGGCTCTGTTTTGTAGCGGTTGCGGTAGGCCTGCACAAACCTTTTTACGGTCTCCGATTTGTAGTCAATAAAGTAGGGTGCGGCAAGGTGCAGCTTTAGGTCGTAAAAAAGCTTGCGCTCTACCTTTTCGTACTTTTGCCAGTCGTTCGATCCGTAAACGGTGATGCTGCACTTGTAGCGGTCGGCAAAGGCTTTCAGGTTGGCCAGCAGCTCCGACACAAAAGGCTCGTCTTGCGAGGCAACTACCACCTTGTTATCAATGTGGGGCTGAAATATCTTCAAGAATGTTTCCTGATTTTCGCGCGGCTGTACCCCTATTCTGTACGACAGATTTTTCACGGTATGCCTGTGCTCGCGGGTTTCGTAAGCATATCGCAGCTGCTCCAGCTCCAAGGAGTCGATCCGCATGGCCGAATTATGGTACACAATGCTGTCTCTTTTGGGCAGATACTGCCGATAGTAGGTGCGAAGCCTTTGGCTGTCCTCCTCGTCGCGCTGCGATATCAGAATAATGTTGCTCTGCGCAGGGTCGAGATGCTCGTGGGTAAGCGCACTTTGCACCTGAGTGTTGAAGGTGGCCGGCGTTTGAAACACGTTGGGGTAGCTGTACAGGAGCGTATCAATAGGCGTTAGCGGCGACACTATCTTTATGTTCCTTTGCCTTGCAAACTTTGCGACGGGAATAAATCTTTCCTGATACACCGGCCCAATAATAAGGTCGGCTTTATCGAGCGCCACGCCGGGCGCCCAGGCGCTCTCGTCGACGCTTTTGGAATCGAGCACGCTAAGGTTGACCGATACGCCCTGTCCGCTCAGGGTTTCGAGCGCCAGCAGCGCGCCTTCGTACATCTCCACAAAGCGAAATGACTTGTAGAGGGTTTCCTCGTCGTCCTGATTTTTTGCGTCAAACGGAAAAAGGATAGCCACGTTGATGGGCGCGTTGTAGCTTGCGCTGCTATCGCACAGGGAGGCGGCAGCTGCGCTCTGCTGCCGGCTATTCTTCAGCCCCGACAGCACAATGGGGATGTAAACAATTTGCCCAACCTTGATTTTATTTGTTTTACCGCCGAATATTTGCGGGTTGTACTGCTTGATGTAGTCCATATCTACCTCGTAAAGGTTAGAAATAGAAAAGAGCGTTTCTCTGCGCTGCGCAACGTGCTCAATAAGCGCAGCTCTGTCCTCGTTGCTGCTGCTGCTGCCAACCAAGTTCTGCTCCAAGGTCGATGGCTCGGGGTTGGCGCTCTGGCTTGGCGCGGGAATTTGCAGCACAGCGCCCACCGGAAGCGTTTGAGAAACATGGGGGTTGGCGGCAAGAATGGCGCTAACGCTCGAGCCGTACATGCGCGCTATGGAGTAAAGAGTTTCCTTTGCCCTAACAACGTGCTTGGTAAGCTGCACCGCGTCGCTGCCGGGCGTAACCATAATTTTGAGCCACTGCCCTACCTTGAGGCCACCGCTCAGCGCAGGGTTGTCGCGCATGAGCTCCTCCTGCTCAACAGCGTATGCTCGGCAGATGGAGTATATCGTTTCGCCCGGCTTTACAGCATGCAGGTAGTAGCGGTTGCTGCTGCCGTCGGTAAGAATCTCTGTTGAGCGGGTAACGGCGGGCGTCTGCTGCCGCTGAGCCAATAGCGCCGCGTGGCAGAGTAGCAGCAAGAGAATGGTAAACATGCACCTCATAGTACGATTTTTGCATAATGGTAAGCCGCAAATTTACGCATTTTTATTGGAAAAAGATATTGCTAATACCATAAAATTGTGCTACCTTTGCCAAATTTGCATGTTATTGCTCATCTTCTTGATAATTGCGCTGTTGTGATGTATCAAGAGGAAGTTAACAGGAAAAAATATTTTCGACCTTTGATTCGCATTAGTAGTAGAAAATTGTAAAAATTGACGATTATAGATGGCAAAAGTACTAAAATTTGGCGGTTCTTCGGTTGCTACGTCCGAAAGCATTACGAAAGTGAAAGCAATCGTAGAGCAAAGCGCCGACAATAAATTTGTGGTAGTATCGGCGCTTGGAGGCGTAACCGACCAGCTGGTGAAGGCAAGCGCAATGGCTGCGCTGGGTGATGAAAATTTCAAAAAAGAGCTGAACGAAGTAGAGCAACGCCACCTGAACGTGGCAAAATCGCTGATAAAACCCCAGCAGCAGGGGCACGTGCTGAGCGAGCTAAAGGTAATGCTCAACGAGCTCGAAGATTACCTGCAAAGCATTGCACGCCTGCGCGAGCTCACGCCCAAGCTGCAAGACTACGCGCTAAGCTTTGGCGAGCGCATGAGCGCTTTCCTGCTCAGCGAAACAATAGCGGACGCCGTGCTGGTTGATTCGCGCAGCATCATAAAAACCGACAGCACGTTTGGCAAGGCCAACGTGAACTTTGAAAAAACCAACGCGCTCTCCAGCGCTACGCTGCGCGAGGTCAAAGGGCGCGCGGTGCTGCCGGGGTTTATTGCATCGGACGAAAACGGCAACACCACCACGCTCGGCAGAGGCGGGAGCGACTACACCGCAGCTATCCTTGCAGCAGCCATAGGCGCTTCGTCGGTGGAAATATGGACGGACGTGAGCGGCTTCATGACCGCCGACCCGCGCAAGGTCGAGAAGGCCTACCCCATTAAGCACCTCAGCTACTCCGAGGTTTTTGAGCTGTCCAACTTTGGCGCCAAGGTCATCTACCCGCCCACGGTGCACCCGCTGCTGGCCGACAACATTGCAATGCTCATAAAAAACACGTTCAACCCCACCGCCGACGGGACGCTGGTAAATGCCAACGCCGACGACACGCCGGGCAGCCAAGCCATCAAGGGTATATCGTCCATTGACGAAATTGCGCTGCTCACGCTGCATGGCGTTGGGATGACCGGCATTTCGGGCATTTCGCAACGCCTGTTCGGTGCGCTGGCCGAGGCAAAAGTCAACGTGATACTCATTTCGCAGGCCTCGTCGGAGCAGTCCATCACCTTTGCCATTGTGCCGGAGCACGTGGAGCAGGCCAAGCAAGCCATAGAGCACGAATTTGAGGTGGAAATTCACCACCAAACCATCGGGCTGAAAATAGAGACCGAAATGTCCATCATCGCCATTGTAGGCGAAAACATGAAGCGCATGCCGGGCATATCGGGCAAGCTGTTCAACGCGCTGGGCAAAAACGGCGTGAACGTGGTGGCCATTGCGCAAGGCTCGTCGGAGCTCAACATATCTACGGTAGTGCACAGGCTAAACTTGCGCAAGGCGCTCAACGTAATTCATGAAGCTTTTTTTCTGTCAGGCTATAGAGAGGTCCACCTGTATATAGCCGGTATTGGGACTGTTGGTGGCAACCTTGTGCAGCAAATACGGCAGCAGCGCAAAAATTTGATGAAGAATCACCACCTCAAAATAAACGTGGTAGGCGTGATGAACTCCAAGAAAATGCTGTTCGACGTGCAGGGCATAAACCTCGACGAAGTGAGAGATGAGCTCGAGCGCAAGGGCGCTCCGCTCAACCTGAGCAGCTTTGTGCAGCGCATCGCCTCGGTCAACCTTCGCAACAGCATTTTTGTAGACTGCACCGCCAGCGCAGAGGTAGCAGACATCTACGAAAAGGCGCTGCAATCGTTTGTCTCGGTAGTGACGGCCAACAAAATAGCCTGCTCAAGCAGCTACGAGCGCTACCAAACGCTGCAAAGCGCATCGCGCACGCGGGGCGTAAAGTTCCTGTACGAGACCAACGTTGGCGCAGGGCTGCCCGTGATTAAAACAATAAACGAGCTGGTGCTGAGCGGCGATAAGGTGACAAAGCTGGAGGCCGTGCTTTCCGGCACGCTCAACTTTATTTTCAACACCATCAGCGAGGAAATTTCGATGAGCCAAGCCATACGCATGGCCAAAGAAAAAGGCTACTCGGAGCCAGACCCTCGCGTTGACCTGAGCGGCGCAGATGTGCTCCGCAAAATATTGATTTTGTCCCGCGAGTGCGGCTACCCCCTGGAAAAATCCGACGTGGAGGTAAGCACGTTCTTGCCCGCCCGCTGCTTTGATACGCCCACGGTAGAAATGTTTTTTGACGAAGTGCAGCAGCTCGACGCCGACTTTGAGGCGCGCCGCAGGGCGCTGTACGCCGCAGGCAGGCGCTGGCGGTTTGTGGCTTCGCTCAGCGAGGGAAAAGCAAAAATCGGGCTACAGGAGGTAGACGCTATGCACCCGTTCTTCAACCTGCAAGGTAGCGACAACATCATTACGCTGCACACCGAGCGGTACAGCGCGCTGCCTATGGTAATAAAAGGCGCAGGAGCAGGCGCGGCGGTCACGGCAGCCGGCGTGTTTGGCGACATCATCAGGGTAGCCAATATTTAGCAGGACGCCCCTATGCGCGCGCCCTGCAAAAAAAATGTAAACAGTAAAAAAATAGCCAATTGCACCATCACCATGCCACCATCCATCAAAATATTTTCGCCTGCAACGGTTGCCAACGTCGCCTGCGGCTTCGACGTGCTGGGCTTTGCGCTCAACAGCCCCGGCGACGAAATCAGCATAGCGCTCAACGATAGCGGCAGCCTTGAGCTGCACGACGCAACGCCCTACAAGCTGCCGCTTTCTCCCGAAAAGAATGTAGCCGCCGTAGCGCTGCAATCCATGCTCAATGCGCTGCAAAGCCATCAGGGTTTCACCATTACTTTTCTGTCGAAAATCATGCCCGGCAGCGGCGTTGGCTCAAGCGCGGCCAGCTCTGCAGCCGGCGTGTTTGGCGCCAACGAGCTGCTTGGCCGCCCGTTCACGCGGCGGCAGCTGGTGGAGTTTGCCATGCAGGGCGAGAAGGTAGCCAGCGGCTCGGCGCACGCCGACAACGTATCGCCGGCGCTCATGGGCGGCTTCACGCTGGTGCGCAGCTACGCGCCGCTCGACGTTATCCCCATCCCCAGCCCCCCGATATTTGCCGCCGTGGTGCACCCGCAAATAGAGGTGCGCACGAGCGATAGCCGGAAAATCTTGCGCCAGGAGGTGTCCATCAAAAAGGCGGTAGAGCAGTGGGGCAACGTCGCCGGACTTGTTGCAGGGCTCTTCACCAGCGACTACGACCTCATCAGCCGCTCGCTGCACGACGTGATTGTAGAGCCTGTACGGGCGCTGCTCATCCCCGAATTTTACGCCATCAAGCAAGCCGCCATCGACGCCGGTGCGCTGGGGTGCAGCATTTCGGGAAGCGGCCCATCCATGTTTGCCTTGAGCCGGGACGAAGCTACTGCGCACAAGGTGGCGCAGGCAATGCGCTACGGATTCGACCGCGCCGGCATAGAAAGCCATACCTTTGTATCTCCCATCAACAAGGAAGGTGTGAGGGTGGTGTAAGGACAACTACGAGCTCTTCACGCTAACGGCTTTATTCCTGTACTCCTTGGGCGTAAGCTGATATTTCTTTGAAAATTCGCGATAGAAGTAGGCCTTGTTGTTAAACCCGCAGCAGTACATTATCTCCTGCACCGTTTTATTCGTTGTCTTTAGCAGCCGCTCGGCATGCTCCAAGCGTATTGCGCGAATAAACTCGGTTGGCGTTTGGTCTGTGAGTTCCTTTATTTTTCGGTATAGCTGCATTTTGCTAATGGCAGTTTCGCTTGCGACGTACTCCAGCGACAGGCTTTCTTCGGCTATATTCTTTTTTACAATCAGGCTGATTCGGGTCAGCAAATCTTTATCTTCCTTGCGTATCAGCTTTCCCTGAAATTGCTCCAATCCGGCATAGTGCGATTTGCTGTAGTCTGTTACCGCTTTATTTCGGTGCGTCAGGCTTTCGACCAGCGCTTTCAGGTGTCGAGGATGAAATGGCTTTGGCAGGTAAGCGTCGGCGCCCGTTTCTATCCCTTCTATCTGGCTTTCGATAGAGCCTTTGCTCGACAACAGTATGACCGGAATGTGCCGCGCTTGCTCTTGGCTCTTCATCACCTGAACAAATTCTACCCCATTCATATTGGGCATGATAACATCGCAAACAACAATTGCCGGCGTTCGATTTTTTAGGATTTCCAAGCCTTCTTTTCCGTCGCTGGCTTCTACCACTTCAAAATTCTTTGACAAAATGCCATGTAGCAGCGCGCGTATTTCCTTATCGTCGTCAATAACCAGAATGAGGCCATTTTTTTGCGCTTTCTCTCCCTGCCTTTCGTCCGAGTTAGGCATCGTGCGCTCCTCTACGCCAACGGGTGGCGGGGCAAGCGGCAGGGCAATGCTCTGCCTTGCCGGATGCTGCTCTACCGATTTTTGGGGCAGGGTGACTACAAAGGTTGTATAGGTTTCGCCATCGCTCAGCACCTCAATGGTACCGCTCAGCATTTCAACAATGCTCTTGCATAGCGCCAACCCAATTCCGCTCCTTGTTTCAAAGCGCTCCGATATTTGCATTTCAAAATGCTCCAGCACCTTAAAGCGGTCAAAGATGGCCTTTCTGTCGGCATTTTGTATGCCAACGCCGGTGTTGGTTATTTCAAAGAGCAGGTTGCCATTCTTTTCTTCTACCTTGATAGTGAGCATCTCCTCTCGCGGCGTATACTTTACGGCATTTGAAATAAGATTGAAAGCAAGCTTTTCGAATCCGTCGCGGTCTGTATTCCACGTAAGCGGTTGCGATGGGAAGCAACAGCGCAGCGTAATTTTTCGCTGCTCAAGTATCTCAATAAAGTGGTCTATAACAAAGCGTATCAGCTCTAAAATATCCACCGGCTCTATGCTTAAGGTTAGAAATCCCGTTTCGGCCTTTCGAAATTCAATAAGCTGCTGAATAAGGGATTGCATCCGCTGAGAGTTTGTTCGAATGGTGTTGAGGTGTTTTCTCGTGGCGTCACCGCTGCCAATCATCTGCATAAGCTGCTCGCAGGGAGCATAAATAAGCGTTAGAGAGTTGGAGAACTCGTGGGCAATATTGGTAAAAAAGCGCAGCTTTGCCTGATGAATTTCCTCCGTTTTTTGGCGTTCAAACTCTTTGGCTTTAATGCTATTCTTAATGGCCATTCGATACTTCAGCTGCTTTCGAATCAGAACGATTAGCCCGATGCACAGCGCAGCGTAGCCCATGTATGCCCAAATGCTTGCCCACCACGGAGGCAGTATTGTTACGGGCAAGGAGAAGCATGTTTCGCTCCATATCTTATCGGAGTTGCTTCCGCGCACCCTCAGCGTGTAGCTTCCCGGAGGCACATTGCTGAGCACTATTGCCGACGAGGTGCCCAGCTGTATCCATCCCTTGTCGTAGTTTTCCAGACGGTAGGCAATTTCGCACTTTACCCCCGAAAGGTAGTCGAGCGAGACAAACTTAAAGCTGACCGGCTTGTAGCTGCTCTTTAGCAGCAGCGTTTCTTTATGTCCTCGGGTTTTGATGTAGTCGTACAGGTGTGTTTCAACATTTTGTATGTAAAAAGCGTCCAAAATCATTGGCGGCATGTAGGAGTTATCGGCTACTGCCGGCGGGTCAAAAACGTTGAAGCCGCTAATCCCGCCGAAGTAGAGGTCTGAGGAGAAAGGACTTTTGTAGTAAGCGCCATCCGAAAACTCGTTGTTCTGAAGCCCATCCTTCTGAAAGTAGGAAATAATCCGGTAGCGCTGCTCTTTGAGCAGCAGCCGCGCAACGCCGCGGTTGGTGCTCACCCAGAGGCTGTGCTCCACGTCCTCCAAGATACCGTGAATGGTGTTGTTGGGTATCCCCTCTTTTTCGGTAAAGCGCGTAAAAACAGGAATGTCGCCGTCGAAACGCTCCAGCTTGTTAAGCCCCATGCTTGTTCCTATCCAAAGCGCCCCCGCGGCATCTTTTTTGAGGCACAGGATATCGTCGCTGCTTATGCTCTGTGGCTGGCTGCTTGAGAATCGGTATGCCTGAAACGTTTCGGTTTGCGTATTAAAGCGGTTAAGCCCGCCTCCTCGCGTGCCAATCCAGAGGTACGCGCTATCGTCGGCAACGATGGCGTAAACAATGTTGCTGCTCAACGAGCCATGCCTTCCGCCGTCAAACATGTATCGCTTGTACGATTGCACCGAAAGCGGTTGCGTGCGGCGGTTAATGCACAGCTTGTACATTCCGTATCCGCTTGTTCCCACCCACAGCGTATTGCTGTCGGTGGGCAGTATGGCGTATACCGATGAAAGGTTTATGCCTCGCCTCTGCTCTTGCGATATTGAGAGGGCGCTTAGCTGGTTTGCCTTTACGTCAAAATAGTTCAACCCGTACCCGTCTGTGCCAATCCAGTACTCGCCGCCCTGCCCTTGGGCAATGGTGAAAACGGAGCTGTTAATCAATCCCTCGCTGGTTGTTATGCGCTGCTTGCAGCGGATGCTCGCGCTGGAGGTCTTGTCAAAAATAAATATACCGCCACCCTTAGTTCCCACCCACAGCTCATTGCGGTCGTTTTCGAGGAAGCACCGAACGGCGTCTTTCCCAAAACCCAGCGCGCTTCCGGCGGTGTAAGCGTAGAAGGTGCTGCGCGGCTGCGAGAGCATATAAATACCCTGCATATCGGTGCCTACCCAAATAATTTGCTGCGTCCCCTTGCAGAGGGATAGCAGCTGAATAGCAGGTAGGACGCGAGTAACCTCTCGCTTTTCAATATCATAATAGTACAAGCCGTTGCTTGTTCCCCACACCTGATGGGTATCAAAAAAGAGTACCGCTTTGAGCGCTCCGTTGCCGGCGGCAGCAACGGGGTAGTGCCTCAACCTGCCGTCCGCTATCCTGTAGGAGGTTAGGTTGCCAGAGGAATCCTGCATCAGAATTTCGTTGGCTGCGGGGTCGAAAAAAACGGCCTCAGGGGTAGTATTCGACAAATTCATACCGCAGACGGAAATTACGCTCGGCATATCCCAGCTGCTTTTGTCCAGCACAACCTTGTACAGGCGCTTATCGGTGGTATGAATCCACAAATTGTCGTCGAGGTCAAAAAATATTTTTTCGGCTTGCAGCTTATCTTGCTCGTACAACCGAACAAAGCGCCTGCTGCTGCTGCTAAAGTAAAAAATACCCTGCCCGTATATTTGCGCAAAAATACGGTTAGCGCTGCTCTTGGCCAGCAGGAAAGAGCGTTCAACCACAGAGCTTTGCGTTCCATCGTTGGCAAAGAAATGCTCAAACTTTCCGTTTTTTCTATTCAGCCTGTCGACGCCCCTGTCGGTGGCAATCCAAAGCGTATGGCTGTTTTCCTCTACAATATCCCGAATAATGTTGTTGCTAATGGCAAAAGGATTGTTAACGTCCGGCTTGTACACCTTAAACTCTCTGCCGTTGTACATGTTTAGCCCGTCCCATGTGCCAAACCACATCACGCCGCTCGAATCTTGCAGCATAGTATTGATAGAGCTGTTTGAAAGTCCATCGTTATTGGTCAGGTTTACAACGCTATACCTATCATTTGCGGAGACAGCAAAAGAAATACAAAAAATCGGCAGCAGGAGAATATTTTTTTGCATAGCACTTACATTTTTGCACAAATGTACAGAAAATAGGAGTGAGAGAAGTGCGAAGCCCCCCATTTTAACGCCTCGTGTAAAATAAGTACACCTATTTGAAATAATAGGATACCCTTTGTTCTGCATATACCTGCCATCTTTGCAGGCAGATACGGAAAACAAAAAAACGGCCACACTAAAAAAAATAATCAAGCATACACATGGATATTGCAAAACGCTCGCCACACAACCCTCTGCTACGCCCCTCCGACCTGCAACCGGGCATAGAAGGAATGGAAATTACCTGCCTGCTCAACCCCGGCGTATTCCGCATGGACGGAAAAACATGGCTGGCGCTACGGGTAGCCGAACGCCCAAAGCAGGTGGAAGGGAAAATCAGCTTTCCTGTTTACGCCCCCAGCGGAGCAATCAAAGTGCTCAGCTTTGATAAGGACGACCCGCAGCTCGACCTTTCCGATCCGAGGGTTATTGCGTATGAAGGGAAAAACTACCTCACCACCATGTCCTACCTACGGCTGGTGTATAGCGACGATGATATTCATTTTCAAGAAGATGAACATTACCCGCCTATTTTTGGCAGAGGAGAGCTGGAAAGTTTTGGCATAGAAGACTGTAGAGTTTCTACCACGCCGGACGGGTTTTACCTGACTTTCACCGAGGTTTCGCCGGTGGCTGTTGGCGTAGGGCTTATCACAACAAAAGATTTTAGAAGCTTTGAGCGAAAGGGCATGATTTTTCCGCCCCATAACAAGGATTGCGCCATTTTTGAAGAAAAAATCAACGGAGCGTTTTACGCCTTTCACCGCCCAAGCAGCCCCGAGCTGGGCGGCAACTACATTTGGCTGGCCGAATCGCCCGATGGCGTTCACTGGGGCAAGCACCAATGCGTGGCCGTTACCCGCGCCGGCAAGTGGGACAGCGCGCGCGTGGGGGCAGGCGCGGCCCCCATAAGAACCAAGGACGGATGGCTGGAGATTTACCACGGCGCTGATAGCCAAAATCGCTACTGCCTGGGGGCGCTGCTGCTCGACCTAAATGACCCATCGAAGGTGCTGGCTCGCTCCGAGGAGCCAATTATGGAGCCAACGGCTAAGTACGAGCAAGCAGGTTTTTTTGGCAACGTGATATTTACCAACGGCTGCTACCTCAACGGCGATACTGTCAGGCTGTTTTACGGCGCAAGCGACGAGGTGATTTGTAGCGCCGATATGTCAATCAACGAGATTCTAACCACCCTAAAGTAGCATAGATGTTAAAAAAAATTGCAGGAGAATACGCTTTCTTCAAGTCGCAACCCCATAATATACGCACGCTGTTGGTCACCAACATGCTGTATGCCATTATTTTGCCCGTTATAGAAATCTTTGTTGGAGCTTACATCATGCGCAATACCGGCAGCTCTTCATACGTAGCCATTTACCAGCTCTGCATGTACTTTGGCATTGTGGTGACCTCCATGCTGAACGGAGCGCTGCTAAACGTGTTCAAGGCAAGCGGGTTGTACGGTTTTGGCATTATCGTATCGGCAGGCGCGCTAATGGCAATGATGTTTGTGAACAACCTGAACATGGCAGGGTTAGGTATTTCAGGCTTTACGTTAGGGGCCGCTACCGGATTTTTCTGGACTAACCGCTACCTGCTCACCCTAAACGCCACCAACGACAGCAACCGCAACTATTTTTTTGGCATTGAGTCATTTTTCTTTTCGCTATGGAGCATTGCAGTTCCCTTGGCGGTGGGCGCTTTTTTGGGAACCATCGAAAGCATTGAGGTATTCGGGTACAGGCCTAACGTACGCACCGGCTACCAAGTCATTACGGTCATCATGCTGGTGGCCGCGGCGGGCGCCTGCGTTGCCTTATCAAAGGGCAAGTTTGAAAACCCTAAGCAAAGGAGATTTTTTTACCTGCGCTTTCACCAGCTATGGAACAAGCTGCTTGCGCTGGCCGGGCTGAAGGGCATGGTGCAGGGATTTCTGGTCACAGCTCCTGCTATCTTGGTGATGAAGCTGGTGGGCAGCGAAGGCTCGCTTGGGCTAATGCAGGGCATTGCCGGCGGCATAACGGCCGTTCTTGTGTACCTGCTGGGGCGCGTGGCAAAGCCAGAGCACCGGATGAAAATTTTTGGATTTGGGCTGCTGGTATTTTTTGCAGGAACGCTGTTCAACGGAGCGCTGTTTTCTGCCATCGGCGTTGTCATTTTTGTGCTCTGCAAGGTGCTGTTTCAGCCGCTGCACGACTTGGCCTACTTCCCTACCATGATGAAAGCTATTGACGCTGTATCGGCCATCGAAAAGCGCAGCGAGTACGCCTACATTTTGAGCCACGAGATGGGGCTTTTTGCCGGACGAGCAGCAGGAATGTTGCTGTTTATCTGGCTGGCGTACTTTGTTTCCGAAACATTTGCGCTCAAGTATGCGCTCATCATCGTGGCCGGCATACAGCTGCTATCGCTGCCGCTGGCAAAGCACATTATTAAAGAAATAGATACAAAACACTCGAATTTGTCGTAGACACATGAAAACCGGAAAAATTACGTTGGCAATGCTTGCTGTAACCGTCTGCGCTTGCGCGGCGTGTGGCGGAAAGGAGGATTACGGAAGCGCCGTTCCGCAAACGGCCATTCCGCGCGTAGAGCTAATGCCGAATAATCCTCAGCCCTACAAAATTATCGGCTGGCGGCAAAAAGCCGTTGACTACGACAGCTACGTGTTTGACTTCGGCGCACGCTACCCCGCCGGAGCAGTGATATGGTTAGACAGCAGCCGGCGCAACCTGCCGCAGGTGACCTTTGGGCTTTACACTGCCATAAACGACTCGCGCCAAGGCCCTACAAACAACGGCGGAGAGTTTCACGAAAGCCTCAACAGCATGGCCGCCGTGCTGGGCGCAGGCTTGGTAGGCATTGACAAAACCAACCAGCACGGATTCAACTTTGTAAAAATGCTGCAAAGCTACTTCAACTCGGCCACCGGCTGGAACATCATGATGAACAACACTACCCCACAAGTAGCCTTGCTGGGCGGCGGATACGGCCGCGACTGGTGGTACGATGTGCTGCCTAACGTGCTGTTTTACGCTATTTGCGACGTATTCCCCAACGTCGACAACGCCGATAACATCCAGCGCTCCATCGCCGAGCAATTCTACAAAGCCGACTCCACCCTGAGCGGCTGCTACGACTACTCGTACTTTGACTACGCTCAAATGAAGGGTATGGTTAACCAAATAGCGCTTCAGCAGGACGCCGCCGGAGGGCATGGGTACGTGCTGTACGCTGCCTACCAAAAATACGGCGACGCGCGCTACCTGTCCGGCGCAAAATCGGCTATCGAGGCGCTGGACAAGCAGCAGGAAAGCCGCTTTTACGAAATACTGCTGCCTATGGGCGTCTACACCGCCGCACGCCTCAACGCAGAGCACAGCGCCAGCTACGACGTTGAGAAAATGCTTAGCTGGGTTTTTGACGGGTGCAAAAGCGTAAGCGGGCGCTACGGCTGGGGCGTTATCGCAGGAAAATGGGGGCGCTACGACGTTAGCGGGCTACAGGGCAGCACGACGGACGGCGGCGGGTATGCCTTCCTGATGAACAGCATGAAAATGGCATGGCCGCTTGTGCCTATGGTAAAGTATCAGCCGGAATTTGCGCGCGCCATCGGAAAGTGGATGCTGAACAACACGAACGCGGCGCGCCTGTTTTTTCCCAACGAAATAGAAGACAGCCTGCAGTGGCTGCCGGAGCTAAAGGAGCATACCGGCGCGCTGGTTGCCTACGAAGGGCTACGGTACGAGGATGCCTACTCTAAGCCGGAGCTGAAGGGCGCGCACCCCGTGGCGCTGGGCGACGGCCCCAGGTGGACGAGCAGCAACCCAAAGGAGAGCATGTTCAGCCTTTACAGCACCTCGCCGATAGGCATTATGGGCGCTATGGTTGACACAACAAGCGTAAAAATGATACTCCGGTTGGACTGCAACGTAACCGACTTTTACGCGCCGCGAAAGTTCCCTACCTACCTCTACTACAATCCGTATCCTGTAGATACATCCATTGCTTATCAGGCCAAAGGGAGCAGCGATATTTTTGACATTGTTGCCAGAAAGTACGTGGCAAAGAATGTGCACGCCGAAGCCAGCATCAAGCTCGGCGCAGATCAGGCCGCTATCCTTGTAGAGCTGCCTGCCGGAGCAAAAATCAAGCGGGAAGGCCGTACGCTGAAAGTAGGTCGCGAAATTATTTCATTCTGAAAACTTAAAAAAATTACGGACAAATGAAAAAATTACTTTTACTATTATTCTTCATGGGCTGGATTTTTGCCGCGCAAGCGCAGCAGCCACTTCAGATTAGCGGCAGAGTGACCGACGAGGAAACGGGCGAAGCAATGGCAGGGGTTAGCGTTGTAGAAGCCGGCGCTACCAACGGAGCAATAAGCGACGTTGATGGCAGCTTTAGCCTAACGGCACATCAAGGCGCTACGCTGGTTTTTTCGTATATGGGGTACCAAACCCAGCGCATTGCGGTAAGCAGCGCATCTCCGCTGGCTATTCGCCTGAGCACAGACAGCAAAGCCATTGACGAGGTTGTGGTAGTGGGGTATAGCGTGCAAAAAAAGCGCGACATAACGGGCGCTGTGAGCAAGGTCGAAGGTAAAGATTTGCACAAAATCCCCACGCCGTCGACGCAGCTGGCGCTTCAAGGACGCATAGCAGGCGTACACGTGAGCAACCAAACAGGCTCGCCCGGCGCGCCTGTTGCCATACGTATTCGCGGCGTTGGCTCTATCAGCTCAAGCAACGAGCCGCTGTACATCGTAGATGGTATTCCGGTAGAGAGCGGGCTAAGCAACATCGCGCCAAGCGAAATCGAAAGCATTTCGGTGCTAAAGGACGCTTCGTCTGCCGCCATTTACGGGTCGCGCGCCAACAACGGCGTGGTGCTGATTACAACTACCGGCGGAAAAGCCGGAGAGCACAGGGTAACCTACAACGCTCAGGCCGGCGTTCAGCGGCACGGGCGGCTGACCCCAATGGCCACTACCAGCCAGTACATTGAGCTGTACAACGAGGCGGCCTCCGTAGATAACGTGGGCGCGCCTACTACAAGACCGCTGATAGAAGGCAGCTACATGAAAGATTTTCCGAACGTAAACCACGTGGAAGAAATTTTTCAGGTAGCCCCGCTACAGTCGCACGAGGTATCAATAAGCGGCGGGTCGGAGAAAACGCAGTACCTGCTCGCCCTCTCCTACTTCGACCAGACAGGCATCATAAAGCACACGGATTACAACCGCCTTGGCGTGCGCACAAACATCAGCTCAAACGTAAAAGACTGGCTACAGGTGGGGCTAAACATGAACGTTGGCAGCTCTTTGCAGCAGAGGGTTTCGAGCTCCGGCGACGGGTATGCCGGCGAGGGAGGTAGCGTGGTGCGATACGCATTCTTTCGCAACCCTGCCATACCTGTACGCGATGATAACAACGCGCTTGTGGACAAACCCTCCGAATACTACGGCAACGCCGTGTACGATTCGTTCTTTGGCGATGGCTACAACCCTGTGGGCTTGGCAGAGAACACAGATATGACCGCCAACCTCAAATCGCTGCTGATTTCCGGAAATGTGCTGGTAAAGCTCCCCTTCAACTTTTCAATCAAAGGCGTGGCCGGCGTTGACTACGGCAAAACGCTATCCCGCACGTTTAACCAGACATGGGGCACCGGCAACCGAATCAATGCTGTCAACAGCTTAGACGTAAGCAACACCGAGAATATGACCATAACGGCCAACGCTACCTTAAACCATAGCTTCCGGATAGCCGACGAGCATTCGGTCAGCTGGTTTGCAGGGATGGAGGCCATCCGCGAAAATGGGCAAGCGCTGGGAGGCAGCGAGGGTACTTTTACCAACCTGCTCTACCTCGGAAAAGGCCAAACTCAAAAAAGACCCTACCAAAGCGAGTGGGATGCAAGCTTGCTATCATTTTTTGGCTCCCTGAGCTACAGCTACAGCCAAAAATACTACGTAACGCTGCTGCTACGCGAAGACGGCTCATCGCGCTTTACGGCTGGCAACCGCTGGGGAACATTCTACTCGGTGTCGGGAGGATGGAACATAGAAAGCGAAGAGTTTATGCAGGCGCTAACCGCCATCAGCAAGCTCAAGCTGCGCGCCGGATACGGGGCTATCGGCAACCAGAACATCGGGCTGTACGCCAACTTGGGCAGGTACTCCGACCAGCGCTACTACTCCTTTGGCGGCGCGGCCTACAACGGGTACGTCCTGTCAAAGCTGGGAAACTCCGAGCTGAAGTGGGAAACCAGCAAGCAGGTCAACGTCGGCGTTGACCTTGAGCTCTGGAAAGGAAGCGTGGGCGTGACCGTAGACTACTATTACAAAATAACCGACAACATGCTGGCGCAAGCCTCCTACCCTCCTTCGGTAGGAAGCGTTGAGCTGCCTTGGGTAAACAACGGCAGCGTGCTCAACGCGGGGGTGGACGCCGAGATATTCTACCGCAAGAGCTACGCTCACGGTGGATTCAACGTAGCGCTCAACGGTGGATTTCTGCACAACGAGGTAATCTCGCTGGCGGCCCCCATTGAGTCCGGACGAATAGACGGAGGCGTTTACGCCACTCGGACGGAGGTGGGGCACCCCATAGGGTCATTCTACCTGTACGAAATGGAGGGGATTTTCCAAAACGAGCTGGAGGTGCTCACGTCTGCCTACCAAGGCAGGGGCATTCAGCCCGGCGACGTGAAGTACAAGGACAGCAATAAAGACGGGAGAATTGACGCCAAAGACCGCACATTTGTCGGCAGCGCCATCCCTACGTTTACGGCGGGGCTTAACCTGTCGGGCAGCTACAGGAGCTGGGATGTTAGCCTGTTTTTTCAGGGGGCTTTCGGGCAAAAAATCTACTCGCAAATCAACCAAGACATCGAAGGTTTCTACCGCGGGTTTAACGTAACCAAGCGCTTCTACGACGAGCGGTGGACCGGCGAAGGAAGCTCCAGCACGCAGCCCAGAGCCTCGTGGTCGGGCAAGCAAAACAACGCCAGAGCAGGAACTACCCGCTTTCTGGAGGACGGCTCTTACGTGCGCCTTAAAAATATTCAGGTGGGATACACCATTCCCAATACGCAAAAAATTCATATAGAAGCTTTCAGGGTATATGCAGCAGCCACCAACTTGCTAACGCTCACCGGATACTCGGGGTTAGACCCGGAAATGACGGTAAGTACCAACTCCCTTAGCGAGGGCGACCGCGCCAACGGCATCGACTGGGGGACGTACCCCGTGGCTATGTGCTTTACCCTTGGGCTGAACGTAACATTTTAATTCTGCTACTCTACAATGAAGAAGAAGCTACTACATCTATCTATGGCGTCCGTTGCCCTGCTAATGGGCGGATGCAGCGATTTTTTGGACTTATCCATGAAATCCGACTATTCCCCCGAAAACTACTTTACCTCGGAGGAGGCTGCTGTAATGGCAGTCACAGGTGTTTACAATTCGCTCTACGGAGCCCGATGGTGGATTTTTGGCGACGTTGCCTCCGACGACGCCGTCAAAGGTGGAAACCCCGGCGATCAGGCCGACATCATCGCTATTGACAACTTTTCCGCCGCCTCCGACAACGGCGCTATTAGCGAGTTCTGGACAAAAACATACACCACCATTGCGCAGGCAAACAACGTAATAGAATACCTTGCTCCAATGGATATACAGCTCCGCGAAAGGCTGATTGGAGAAGCCAAGTTCATCCGCGCATTTTCGTACTTCAACCTGGTAAATATTTTCGGAAAAGTACCCTACAAGGCCATGCCACAGGTTACGGCTGATGCTATCCACGTGGGGCTAAGCGAGGTTGACTACATCTACGGCAAAATAGAGGACGACCTGCGGGCTGCCGTCAGCGCCCTGCCACCCTCGTACACCGCCACCGACAAAGGGCGCGTAACCAAAGGAGCCGCCCATGCTATGCTGGCCAAGGTACTCCTGTACCAAGAAAAATACGCCGAGTGCCTGTACGAAATTGGGCAGCTGGACTCGCTAAAGCTGTACAGGCTGGTGAGCAGCTACGCCGACTTGTTCCATTCGGGCGCAGAGGACAGCGCAGAAGTCATCTTTGGGCTGCGCTTTGTCAACACCACCGAGGTTGCGCTTGGCAACGCCTTTAGCGTATGGATGGCGCCATCAATTGACGGCGGCTACTACTTTAACGCGCCAACGCAAGCGTTTGTTGATTGCTTCAACGAAAAAACCGTTGACATGGAAGACGACCCGCGCCTCGACGCCTCCATCGGGAGGGAGGGAAAGCCGTGGTTTGACGGCAAGACCTTTGATGCTTCATGGTCGGAAACGGGCTTTTTGGTCAGGAAGTACAGCGAAGAAAATCCGCTAAAGCTGCCCATAGCGCAATCAACCGTCCCGTACCACTACCTGCGCTACGCCGACGTGCTGCTCATGAAGGCCGAGGCCGTTAGCGAGCTGGGCGGCGCCAGCGCAGTAGCCGAGGCTGCCACGGCGCTGAACAGGGTACGCAGCCGCGCGCGGCTGAGCAGCACAACCGCGGCAACGCCCAGCGACATGCAGCGGGCAATTCGTACCGAACGTAGACGGGAGCTGGGCTTTGAGTTCCACCGCTTTTTTGACCTGATGCGCTGGGGCGAGACCGGCGTGCTGGGCAGCGACTTCACGTGGCAAGGAAAGCGCAGCTTCTACTTCCCCATTCCGCAAATGGAGGTAGATGCAAACAAGGCGCTAAGCGAGTAGTAGCCGTCGCGCCGTTGACGAGAATCACAAAATACCTTGCTCCATGCAGGCAAGGTGTACATAGCTCCATTCATCTTTTTTATTAACGTTTTAATTTTTATTGCAATGAAAAAAAATCTTTTCAGAAATGCTTTTACAGCATTAGCAGCAGTAGCCCTGATGGCTACCACATTCGTTGCTTGCAGCAGCGACGACGACCAAACCGAGGCAGCCGACAAGACCGCCTTGCAAGCGCTTGTTACCGAGAGCGAAACCCTCGCCAACAGCGCCACCACAGCCGAGTATCCCCAAGCGGCTATTGACGCTTTTAAAAGCGTGATTACCGCCGCCAAAGCAATTCTGGCAAATGAAAGCGCCACGCAAACAGCAGTGGACAACATTGTGACGCAGCTTACCGAGGCAAAGGTTACGTTTGAAGGGAATAAGTACGAAGCTATTCCAGCATCAAACCTTTTGATTGGCCTAAGCTTTGACGAAGGAGCTGAAGCTACCACACAGCTAACAGCT
>JAIRXY010000062.1 GCA_031268055.1 Prevotellaceae bacterium
AGAAGCAAAAACTATGCAAAAGCACACCTACTTTATTGCAGACATGCATTTAGGCCTGCCGCTTTACGACCCTGCTGAGCGGGAGCGCAAAGTAGTGCGCTGGCTTGATTCCATAAAAGATTCGGCGGCGGCGGTCTACGTGCTCGGCGATGCGTTCGATTTTTGGTGGGAGTACAAGTACGTGGTGCCGCGGGGGCACGTCCGGTTTTTGGGCAAGCTGGCCGAGCTAACCGACAGTGGCGTTGCGGTGCACTACTTCACCGGCAACCACGACCTCTGGGCGCGCAGCTACCTGCACGAGGAGTGCGGCGTTACCATGCACAGCGCGCCAACGGAGGAGGTGACGCTTGGCGGCAAAATCTTTTTCCTTGCCCACGGCGACAGGCTTGGCAGCGGCGCTCCCGCGGCGCTTACGCTCCTGCAGCGGATTTTTACCAGCCGCCTTCTACAGCGGATGTTCGCCATGCTGCATCCCCGATGGGCTTTTGCCTTTGGCTACGCGTGGAGCAAAAAAAATCGCCTCTCAAGGGGTATTGCCGTTCCCTTTCGCGGCGAAGAGGAGGTGCAGTACAAATTTGCGGCGAAGATGGCACAGCACAAAAAAATCGACTACTTTGTATTTGGCCACCGCCACACGCCGATAGCGGTAGAGCTGCCCAACAGCAGCGCGCAGCTCGTGCTGCTCAGCGATTGGATTACAGGGTCTACATACGCCGACTTTGATGGAGAAAAGCTGGCGCTGAGAAATTTTGAATTTTGAATTTTGAATCGAACGAAGTGAGCTCACGAGCTCCTAAAAATAAATGCAGCGAGGATAATTGGCTTGCACCGCCATTTGTTCGAGCTGTGATTTTTTTGATTTGAATGATTTTTATCACTACTGTCCGATAAAAAGTTCGCCGCCCGAATTTCGCCCTTTTAGGGCTTAAACTTCGTGGGGTATTCGTTTTCGTAGGGTGGTAGCAAAGTTAGTCATCAAGTACTGAAAGGGCGTAATCCAAGCTGGATTTGACACTTTCGAGACAGCTGCTTTTTATCGGACAATAGCGATATAAAATAGAAAATTACAAGCTAATGGTAAACTTTCAAAAACACACGCTGGACAACGGACTTACCGTCATTGCGCATTGCGACGACAGCACGCCAATGGTCACCGTCAACATGCTGTACAAGGTAGGGTCACGCAACGAGCATCCCGACCGCACCGGTTTTGCGCACCTGTTCGAGCACCTCATGTTTGGCGGCTCGGTCAACGCGCCGCAGTATGATATGCACGTGCAGCTGGCCGGCGGCGAATGTAACGCTTTCACTACCGCCGACTTCACCAGCTACTACGTAACGCTACCCGCGCAAAATATCGAAACGGCGCTGTGGTTAGAGAGCGACAGGCTGCTCAACCCGCTGCTCAACGAGGAAACGCTACGGATACAGCAGCACGTTGTGGTAGAGGAGTTCAACCAGCGCTACCTCAACCAGCCCTACGGCGATATTAACCTGCTGCTACGCCCGCTGGCGTACAAGGTGCACCCGTACCGGTGGCATACTATCGGCAAAACGACAGACCACATTACAACCGCAACGCTAAGCGACGTCAGGTCGTTTTTTACAAAATTCTACGCGCCCAATAACGCAGCGCTGGCCATTGGCGGCAACATCCTACCCGACCGTGCGCTTGCGCTTGCCCAGAGGTGGTTTGCCGACATCCCGCGCGGGTCGTCGCCGGAGCGCTGCATTACCCCTGAGCCGCCGCAAGTAGCGCCGCGCTCGCTGAGCGTGCAGCGCAGCGTTCCGGCAGCGGCCATCTTTAGGGCTTACCACATGCCACACCGCCACCACCCCGACTACCACGCTTGCGACCTGATTACCGACATTCTCTCCGGCGGAAAATCATCGCGCCTGTACCGCAGGATGGTGCAGGAGGAGCCGCTGTTCAGCAGCATTACCTCCTGCATTAGCGGCGATATGGATGCAGGGCTGCTCACCATTTCGGGGTACCTGCTGCAGCACACCAGCATGCAGCGCGCCGATGCTGCCATAGATAATGAGCTGCAACGGCTATGCTCCGAAGATATTTCCGAGTATGAATTGGAGAAGGTAAAAAACAAAGTGGAGGCCCTGCACGTGTTTTCCGAAACCACCGCCATGCAGAAAGTTATTGCGCTTGCCTGCGCCGAAATGATAGGCGATGTCAACCTCATCAACACCGACATTGAGAGCTACCGCCGCATAACCACAAGCGATATTCGCCGCGTGGCAGGTAGCATTTTCAGAAAGGAAAACTGCTCAACGCTGTACTACAATAACGGCAACAGCAGCGTTTAAGCATAACGTTGAGTATTCGCAAATTTTTTATCTTTTGCCATCACTATAGTCCGCTATTTGCTTCAAGCAAAGCCGGTGCACGTCTTCTTCTCGGTAGCGCGCGTACCACTCAACCGTCTTTGCAATGGCAGTGCGGATATTCCACTTTGGCGTCCAGCCCAGCTCGTAGCGGGCTTTGGCGATGTCCAGCGAAAGCAGCTTGGCTTCGTGCAGGGAGGCTTTGCCGGAGACGTCTTTTAATTCGCCCTGCCCATATTCTTCTACGAGCATTTGGGCAACATCCCACACCGGCAGCGCCGAATCCATTGTAGGGCCAAAGTTCCAAGCCTCGGCGTACTTTGCGGGGTTGCCCCACAGCTTAGCGCCTAACGTTAAGTATCCGCTTAGCGGCTCCAGCACATGCTGCCACGGACGTACAGACTGCGGCGAGCGGATTTCTATCGGGCGGCCGGATTCTATGGCGCGGATACAGTCGGGGATTATCCGGTCGAGCGCCCAGTCTCCGCCGCCTACTACGTTCCCTGCGCGCGCCGAGGCCACGGCCTTGCCATGCTCCTTGTATCGCAGCGGATTCATGAACGATTGCCGCCACGCGCTAATGGCAATCTCTGCTGCGCCCTTCGACGAGGAGTAGGGGTCGTAGCCGCCCAGCGCGTCTTCCTCGCGGTAGCCCCACCAGCGCTCGCGATTTTCGTAGCACTTGTCGGAGGTTATCATCACGCCAACTTTAGCCGAGGGGCATTGCCTGAGCTCCTCCAGCACGTTGATGGTACCCATTACGTTGACCTCGTAGGTCTCCACCGGACGCTCGTACGACAGCCGCACCAAGGGCTGCGCTGCGAGGTGGAATACTATTTCGGGCTGATGCTCGGCGAAAGCCTCGTGCAGCCTTTTTCTATCCCTCACGTCGGCGCGTATGTCGCTTTCAACTTTAGCGCCAACGCCGCTCAGCGCAAAGTTATCTTTTTCGCTGTACGGGTCTAAGGCGTAGCCCGTCACCTTTGCCCCCAGGCTGTGCAGCCATATTGCCAGCCACGACCCCTTGAAGCCTGTGTGACCGGTAATCAGCACGCGCCTGCCGCTGTATATATCAAGATTTACCATACTTTCCACGGCGCTTTACCTGTATTCCAAATATTTTCCAAATCAGCCTTATCCCTCAGGGTATCCATTGGCCGCCAGAAGCCTTTGTGGAGGTACGCCACCATTTGGTTTTGCTTTGCCAGATTTTCCATGGGGTCGAGCTCCCAGAGCGTTTGGCTGTCCTTGATGTAGTCGAACACCTGCGGCTCGCACACAAAAAATCCCCCGTTAATCCACGTTCCGTCGCCCTTAGGCTTTTCCTGAAATGAATCTACAATGCCGTACTTGCTGATGTTTAGCGCGCCGAATTTTCCGGTAGGCTGCACAGCGGTCACGGTGCAGTACTTCTTGTGCTTGCGGTGGTAGCTCAGCAGCTGGCGGATGTTGACGTTGCCCACGCCGTCGCCGTAGGTAAGCATAAATGGCTCGTTGCCCACCTGCGGCTGTATGTGCTTGATGCGGCCGCCGGTCATGGCCTCGGCGCCTGTATCAATCAGGGTAATTTTCCACGGCTCCACCTGCGAGCCGAGCACCTTTACGGAGTTGGCGGCAAGGTCTATGGTGACGTCGGATTTGTGCAGGAAGTAGTTGGCAAAAAATTCCTTGATGAGGTAGCCTTTGTAGCCAAGGCATACTATAAAATCGTTGAAGTTGTAGGCAGAGTACAGCTTCATAATGTGCCACAGGATGGGCATACCTCCTATTTCTACCAAGGGTTTCGGCTTGATGCCTGTTTCTTCCGACAGGCGGGTACCAAATCCTCCCGCCAATATAACTACCTTCATTTGCAAGCGTTTTATGGGTTTGTTTAAGTAATTTTTTAACCTGAATAGGCAAAGATACGCAAAAAAACGTAGCTGCATGCACTCGCCTACAGCTGCGCTTGTATTTTCTTTTGTCGCGCCTGAACATCCTGCGCCGACAGCAAGCCTTTTTTTATCGAAATTTCGCTGATAGCTCCCGTAAAGTGCAGGTTTCTTCTTCCGTCGCTGGCAATGTAGAAGCGGCTATCGGTGGACGCTATCGGGGCGGGTATGATGTAGTGGTTGAGCAAATTCCCGTCTACGAAAATGGAGAGCATGCTTTTGTTCGCCTGCAGCGCCAGGTAGTGCCACCTGTCCGGTTTAAGCTGAAGGGGAACGCCCCAGCTCTTACCCCACTGAAACAAGTACTGCTCCGGCGCGCCGTTATTCAGGAACCACACGCCGGAGCTGTCGTTGTAGTTGCTAAAGAGGGTACCTGCTTGGTAGGCCTGCTTGCCGGCAAAAAAGACAAGCTCTATCGACAGCTGGTCGTCCCACGCCAAAGGCTCTTTTCCCTTGATGGCGCAATGAATCCTCCGGTTGAGCGAGGAGGTGTCGTCGCTGAACTTTTCGTAAACCAGCGCCTGCGGGCTTTGGCTGCTGTCCAGCACAGGCTGCTCCAGCGTGCGGTAGGTGCGCTTTTTCATGTAGGACATCTGCTCGTTGGCCGTATCCACGCTGTAGGTGGCGCACATGGCGGCGTTGACGCCCTGCACGTAGGGGTAGTAAAACTTTGTTGGCTCAATGAAAACATCAGAAGAATCCAAGAGTATTCGGTTTTGCAGGCGCGTGCAGTTTTCGATGGTAAATATGTCGATGATAGACGGGTTGAAGGCCGAGCGCTTTTTGGTGAAGTCGAAGTATAACGATTGGAACTTGTTGCTGGTGTGAATGTAGATTTTTTCGGTGGTTTTCGGCAGGTTGCTTTTGATAAAGGCAATGTTGCCTTCTACCACCTGCTGCTCGCTGAGGTTGGCCTTTTTGTCTGCCTTTTGCTCGTAGAGGGATTTCCACCTACTCTGATGGCGAAAAAGGTCAATGCCGGAAAAGCCCAGCACAGCAACAATGACGACAACAGCTAAGTGAAACGGCAGCAGGCTGCTTAGCGGAGCGCGAGCCTTGACCTTTTCGAGCAAGATGTCCGCAAAGATGGCCAAAAGAATAATGGCGTTGCCCGATATGGCTATCAGGCTCCAGTTGTGGCTTCTGCTCTGAAAGTAGGTAAACAGACCGATGCCCATGATGGAGAGCAGGAAGATAAAGGTAGACCTGCGGGTGAGGGTAGGCTTGTTGAAAAGCGCCTGTATAGCGTAAATCAAGCCAACCAAGTAAACCAGCACGACAAAATT
>JAIRXY010000084.1 GCA_031268055.1 Prevotellaceae bacterium
GCATCTCTATGATGAACTGCCGCCCCGACGCATCCTTACAGCGCACATCTACTATGGAGTTGCGCAGCATCTTTATTTCCGGCGGCAGCTCTCCGCTCAGGTACTCTATGCTCACCACCCGCTGCGATGCCTCAAACGGCATCATGCTGTTGATAAGGCTCATGCACAAGTGCTTGTGCTCGCCGAAGACCCGCTTAAAGGTCAGGTCATTTTTAGGGTCAAGGTAACGTGCCATAAACTTCTATTTTTGTTTTTATCGCAAAGTTACGGATAAATATGAGAAGTTGTTTTGATTTTTAATATCCATAGCATGATTTACTAAGCTGCGGTTGAGGTGCGGCCCAAATTCCGCCCCTCCACCACGGTACAGTGTTTGTTCTAAGTAAAGAGCGAATATATTTTACGCAAATATCATATTTTTTGCACCCACCCTAAAGGTTGATAACGACGATTACGCCGTCGGGGTTATTTTCAAACTTCAGCAGACAGGTGTGCGAGGCGGCATCCCACGCGTAATTGCCTGCCGCGTTGTTCACCGTGACTTTCTTTGGCTTCGACGGCAGGTACACGCGCGTTACGTTGCTTGTTTCGATAGGGCTTTTGGCTACAAACGAGTAGGCGCTTTTCGTTGCTTTTTCATCGTATATGCGGGAGGCGCCGCACAATACCGACGGCTTGCTTTTGTCCGCTACTTTCTTCACATCGTACAGAAAAGCCTGCTCGCCGGCGCGGACGATTTTGGTTTGCAGCACGGGCAATTCGGGGTCGAACAGGTCAATGTAGCTGCCCTTCAGCGTCAAAGGCTCTGCCGAAACGCTTTCGTCCATCACGGATGCAATGACGTATGCGCCACGCTCCAGATAAAAGCTGTTCTTCGTTTCCAGCTTGCCTGCCGTTGCCTCGAACGCTCTCTGTACAGCAGCAAAATATGCTTCATCGCCGTTTGGTTGCAGCACAAAATCTTTCGGTTCTTCGCGCAGCACGTATACCTTGCCTTTTCCGGCGGTATACTCGCCTGCCTGCGGGTTGTCCAGCCCCAGCAGCTCAAACAGGTGCGCGGAGGGCGTTTTGTAGGCGTTGTCGCCGGTATTCCACCACTCCATTGTTGACTGGTAGGGGTCGATGTCCTTTCCGCAGTACACCAGCACGCCGCCGTCCTTCACCCACTGCGCGATATGCTGGTGGTACTCCTGCTTCATCGGCTTCATGTTGGAGTAGGACATGACCAGCGCCGTCAAATCTTTCCACGTGTTGGGGTAGCTCACGTTTTCGATGTGCACGAGGCTAACCGGAATGCCGCGCTTGAGCAGCGGCAGCGTTTGCCCGTAGAAGTTGGAGAACTGCGGGTCGTCGTAGCTTGCATGAATCGGGAAGCGCTGAAACATGAGCGAGTTGGACATCAGCACGCCAATGCCCTGCGAGCCGCTGACCTTGTTCTCCGACAGCGGCATGTCGTTGAGGGTATTTATCATCACCTGCATTTGGGTAGAGTAGAAGCGCGGAATCTTTTCTTTGGTATCGCAGGTGGCGCAAGCCTTGTACAGCCCCTCGTAAATACGCTCAGGCCAAGGCATCACTTCGTAGTCGGCAATCATGGGGTACAGGAGTTGCGCGGTGAACGTGGCCTCGTAATTTTTCTTGTAGTCCACCCAATCGCGTGACCAGTCTTCGATGGGGTCGGTCAGGAAAAACATTTTTCGTCCGGTGGGGCGGGTCATAGATTCCGTGGAGCCGTACTCAAGAAAGGCATTTTCAAACACGCGCTCTTTCCTCAGGCCGCTGTAAAACGTAGGCTCGCGCGACGTGCCTGTCCACACCTGCGCGATGTACCCGTCCACGCAGCTCATGGAGGCCAAGCTCGCCTCGGGGCTGACTATCTGCCACGAGGAGTAATTGACCAGCGAATGGGTGGGCACGTAGCAGCGAACATTCAGACCCTTGCTCTTGCCGTACTCCTTGGCGTAGGTAAATACATCCTCCAGCGCCCTGTAGTACAGGTAGTACTTCAGCTTGTTGGCCAAGTAGGTGTTTTCCGGCGATTCGTGCTGCGGTCGCCACGGGAAGCCGTAGTACTCCTGCCACTCGCGCTTGAAGGCTTCGCTGTAGCCGCCGCGCATCCAAAATTCCGGCTCCTCCATAAAAATAGCGTCTATACCCGCGTCAATCACCCTTTTTACATGCTTTTCCTTGAGGTAGGCTAAAAAGTTCCGGCTTGGTACAATGTAGGGCACCATTCGTCCGTGCCAAATTGTGTCGCCCTTCACCGTCACCTGCCCCTCGTCCAGATGCCAACTTCCGTCCCACTTGCCTGTAAAGTAGTCCTGATATTCGCCCCACGCAATGCCGGTCATGAAGTGCGCAACGTAGCCGCGGTCGCGCCACGACTTTACGCGCTCTTCAAAAGGGACCCTTTTGGAGCGGTCGGAGGGATTTCCGCCCACGCCGTAGATCATCACCGCGTCGGCTCTGTTGTCGATGGTTGGCCGCCACTCGCGGGAGGTCTGAAATGTTGTCTTCTCCCTGCCCGCCGGAGCGTGCGCTGCCTGTGCGTTAGCCCACGAAGCGCTCGCGAGCAAAAGCGCTGTAAAAATACATTTATACATTTTTTTTCAATTTATTACATTTAGATGCTGCGCAGAGCACAAAATTACAATATTTACATTCATATTGAGTGGACTGCATCAATTTTGAATTTTGAATTGGCTTGCGCCAAAAATTCATGCCAACATGCCAATCCGGAGCATCAATCTTGGTAGTCCAACGTGAAACGTCGAGGCGAAGACAAGCCTCGTCACTCAAGTGGCGATGCCCCGAAATATTTTTGTTGTCCAACCTGCCGATGCACGGCGCTATAACCCGCTGCAGCGACGGGGCAGCGTGAAGCGCGACGCGCCATAACGCTGCGGCGAAATGCGAGAATAGAAGCGTGCGCGCCATAACGCTGCGGTGAAATGCGAGAATAGAAGCGCGACGCGCCATAACGCTGCGGCGAAATGCGAGAATAGAAGCGCGACGCGCCGTAACGCTGCGGCGAAATGCGAGAATAGAAGCGCGGCGCGCCATAACGCTGCGGCGAAATGCGAGAATAGAAGCGCGGCGCGCCATAACGCTACGGCGAAATGCGAATATAGAAACGTGGCGCGCCATACCTCTGCAATAAAGGATTGTGTATTTATCCCGCTGGTGGAGCAGCTTGCTGCTAACCGCTATCTTCATGTGAATTTCCATTCACAATTCGTAGCTTTTAAGGAATCATTACCTCCAGCGGCTCGGTATAGTTGTACCGTCTTTGCCCTTCCGTCGCGTAGTTGATTCTGGCGGCTGCCCGTATAAATACCGTCCGCCCCGAAGGAATGGCGCCGATTGACTGAATGCTAACGGGTTGACCAAGCGAGGCGTTAAATCCGCTTCCGGTGTACTCCAGCTTACCCGACCAGCGGTCGTCCTTTGCGCGGAGCCCCACGCTCGATGAGTAGCTGACAAATAGCTGTATGTCGGTTACGTTGAGAGCGCTGGCTTGGTATCCCCCTGTGGCTATGGGTTCGATTTTTGCCTGAAAGTCTGCCTCCGACACCGCGCGCGTCACCTTCACCCGTGCGGTAATTTTACCGTTGCTTACCGTAGGCTCGCTCACCCATTCCACCTTCAGGAACGGCTGCACCTCAAACTTCACTTGCGTCACCCCGCTGATTTCCATTGTTTGCGTTTCGTCGGCCAGCGGAATGCCATCAGCGTTTTCGCGCACCAAAGGAATGAACGGCCCGTCAATGCGGATATTGTAGGTACCCTTAAACAGCTTGGTGTTTTGGAAAGAGCCGTCGGGCTTGCACCAGAAATCGGGGTTGTGCGTAGGCGTTTCCACGCCTGTCCAGCTGAGCTCGGTGAGCCGGATGCGGATTCCCTCGCTGCCCTGGTCGGTCAGCACACGCTCGCCTGTGGCCACATCCACCACCTCGCCCTGCAAGGTTTCGGCGGGCGCTTCGTAGTTGTCCAGCTCAAACAAATCGCACGAGCCGAGCGAAAGCGGGGCGCACAATAGCGTGTAAAATAGTATTTTTTTCATAAACTTTTCCATATTTTTATAGTTCATAGTTGTTCGTCATGGTGCGATAAATCGCACCCCTACAATTACCTGTTCGGTTGTTGGTCGATGACCGAGCTTTTCGTTACTTCACCGCCCGGAATGGCAAAGTAGTAGTCGATGCTGCTGTATCCAAATTCTTTCTGCGCCGGAAAGTTGAAGCGGGCGTCGAAGAAATACTTGTCGGCTTCGGACGAATAGAACGGGTACAGCCCGCGGAAGCGGTAGCTTGAGCCGTTGCTGAATTTCGCTTTGTCCCTGTATTCTCCCCAGAAGTAGTCGCGCCCTTCTTCGTGCTGCGCGCGCCAGCGGCGCAAATCCCACAGCGCTTTGTACTCAAAGGCGAGCTCTTTCCGGCGCTCCTTGCGCACGATATTGCGGCTGGCTTCGTCGCTTGTGAGAAGACTTGTCAGCTGGACAGCTCCCGCTCTTTCCCGAATGTCTTTAATGGCGTCGGTGGCTACCTGCAGCATGTCGTCGCCGGTGGGCGAGGGTGCGCCGGCCAGCGCCAGCTCCACTCCTGCTTCTGCCGCATTCAGCAGCACTTCGGCGTAGCGCATTAGCACAAACGGCTGATCCGATTTGCCCTCTGCCGATATAAACGACGGGTCGTTTTTGAGCCATTTACGTCCGTACAGCCCTGTTATGGCAGATACTCCATCTCCCTGAAAAGGTCCGTTTTCCCCTGCGGGAGTCATTACTTTACCATTACTTAGGGTAATTGGGAGCGGCATATTAGTTTGACTTAAAAGCAAGGCATCGCCGGCTGTCGACTTGTCGTAGCCTGTTGTGGCTGCGGCATACGAATAGTCGGAAAGCAGCGGGCTGATTGGTGTGCTGCCGGTATAAATGCCGGCACGAATTTCGATTTCCCTGTTTCTGAACATATCGCCCGGAAAAATGACGTAGGCACGCAGGCGCGGCTCGGCGTTCTCGAAAAATTTTAGCGGCGTGTCGTACAGGACGTAAGCGCCCTCCGTGTTAGAGTTGCCGGTGGTGACTTTAATCGTGCCGTCGGGGTAGCGCTCAAATCCGTCGAAGAGCTCCACAAAATCAAGCGTAGGGCAGGTTTTCGAATTATCCGTCGCTGTTTTGAATATGAACGGCTCATTGTAGGCATCGTGCCCGTGCGTCATGGTGGGATATACATACTCCTTTATGTAAATATTTTCGGGGCTGGTGATGTCGCTGAACATGTCCACCATATTCTGGTATTGCGCCTCCCGATCGGTGGCCGACCATTTTTTCTTGTAGAGCGAGTACCCGCCGTTAGCCATTACTTCCCGCGCGGCTTTGTAGGCTTCGCTGAAATATTTGATGGAGGCTGCCTGCCAGCGGTCTGCGGCAAATCCCATGACGCGTACGCCGGTTTTTTGTCCCAAACCGGTCAGCCGGTCTGTAAAGCTCTCGTTGTACTTGGCCACGGAGCCGGCATACAGCATGGCTTCCGATTTGAATGCCAACGCCACGTACTTGTTGGAGTAGCCTGTCAGGAGGCTTTTGGGCAGCAGCAGCTCGGCGGCTTTGTCGTAGTCGGCGAGTATTTGGTCCCACGTTTCTTCTTCGGAGGCGCGAGGCACTTCCAATGCGCTCTGTTCTGCCGGATAGTTAATGACTTTGGTTACTAATGGTGCACCGCCATAACGCTTTGCCAGTGCATAGAATACGGTA
>JAIRXY010000196.1 GCA_031268055.1 Prevotellaceae bacterium
CATTATAGCAGTGGGATACCGTGTAAACAGCTATCAGGCAACACAATTTCGCATTTGGGCGACAAATACGCTGAAAGAGTTTATCGTCAAAGGGTTTGTAATGGACGACGAGCGCCTGAAGCAAGGCAAAAGCTTCGGTAAAGACTATTTCGATGAGCTATTAGAGCGTATCCGCGAAATCCGCGCCAGCGAAAGGCGATTTTACCAAAAAATTACGGACATTTATGCGCTTTCGGCAGATTACAATAAAAATGCGCCTGTGACAAAAATTTTTTTCGCTACCGTGCAAAACAAGCTGCATTGGGCTATAACAGGGAAAACTGCCGCGGAAATCATATATACTTCTGCCGACGCCACAAAGCTATATATGGGTTTGACAAATTGGAAGCAAGCCCCCGATGGAAAAATACTTAAATCGGATGTACTTGTTGCCAAGAATTATTTAAATGAAGCGCACATCAAAGAATTAAACCGTATTGTTTCGGCTTATTTGGATTTGGCAGAAAACAGGGCTGCGCGAGGCATTACGACCAATATGCAGGAATGGATACGGTTTTTGAATCAGTTTTTGGAACTTTCGCTATATCCTGTTTTGCAGGACAATGGCAAAGTGAGCGCTTTGGAAGCAAAGCTGAAAGCGGAGCAAGAATATGAAGTATTCAGAAAAATACAGGATGAACATTATATTTCCGATTTCGACAAGGAAATAAAACGCATACAAGGAAAACAGGAATAATTATGAAATTCACCGAAGAAAAATTAGAACAGGCATTTGCCAAATTGCTGGAACAGGACGGATATTCTCACCATTTAGCCGATTGCCGGAAAAAGAAAATAAGCGGGATATATCCGCTCCAACACATCTTAACTTTTCGTAATTAACTCACTACTATATAATTGCAAATATTGTTCAAAACTAAAAGAAAGAAGAATCCGCATATTTGCTAATTTTGCACGTTAAAAATCTTACTTACTAAAATTATTGCCCTGCTTATTATTATTCCGACAATGTTGCGCAGGGACTTTTGATGACTGACTAAATAGTAGCAAAAATTTATGGATTCGGCAGCGCTCTCAAATTACAGTGACGACAACGTTATAACCCTTGATTGGCAGGAACATATCCGGCGCAGACCCGGTATGTACATCGGTAAGCTGGGTGACGGCAGCTCGCCGGACGATGGTATCTACATTTTACTCAAGGAGGTAATAGATAACTCCATAGACGAGTACGCTATGGGCTTTGGAAAGCGCATTAACATTACCATTGCCGAGAACGGCGAAGTGAGCGTGCGCGACTTTGGGCGCGGCATACCGCTGGGCAAGGTTGTTGACGTGTCAAGCAAAATGAACACCGGCGCCAAGTACGATAGCAAAGCATTTAAAAAATCTGTTGGGCTTAACGGTGTGGGTATTAAGGCAGTAAATGCGCTTTCGTCCTACTTTGAGGTGCGCTCTTTTCGGGAGGGAAAAATGGCGGGTGGCTGCTGGTGCAAGGGCATGATGACTGCCGAGCACAAGCTTGCGCCAAGTACCGAGCCAAATGGCACTATGACTTCCTTTGTGCCCGACGGAGAGCTGTTTGGCGCTTTCAAGTTCAACCTTGAGTACGTAGAGGCTATGCTCCGCAACTACACCTACCTCAACGCCAACCTTATAATTTCGCTGAACGGGGTTGAGCTTGTTTCGCGAAACGGATTGCTTGACCTGCTCAACGAAAATCTTGGCGAAAGTCCGCTGTACATTCCTATTCACCTCAAGGGTAACGATATAGAAATTGCCCTCACGCACGGCACAGACTACGGCGAGACCTACTTTTCGTTCGTCAACGGGCAGCACACCACGCAAGGTGGTACGCACCTTGCCGCATTTCGCGAAGCAATTGTGCGCACCATCAAGGATTTTTTCAAAAAAGATTTTGACCCGTCCGACGTACGCTCATCTATTGTGGCAGCCGTCAGCGTGAAGGTTGAAGAGCCTGTGTTCGAAAGCCAAACCAAAACCAAGCTCGGGTCGCGCGACATGTCGCCGGGAGGCCTCACGGTGAGAAACTTTGTGCTCGACTTTGTACAGGAAACCCTCAATAATTTTCTGCATAAGCACTCGGATATTGCCGATGCAATGCTCAAAAAAATTGTAGAAAACGAAAAAGACCGCAAGGCCATTTCGGGCATACAGAAGCTGGCGCGCGAGCGCGCAAAAAAGGCAAATCTGCACAACCGTAAGCTGCGCGACTGCCGCGTGCACTACACCGACAGCAAAAACGAAGCGTCCGAAAAATCGACGCTTTTCATCACCGAGGGCGACTCGGCAAGCGGCTCTATCACCAAGAGCCGCAGCGTGAACACCCAAGCGGTTTTCAGCCTCAGAGGTAAGCCGCTCAACTGCTTTGGGCTGACAAAAAAGGTGGTGTACGAGAATGAAGAATTCAACCTCCTGCAAGCAGCGCTGGACATAGAGGAGAGCCTTGACGCCTTGCGCTACAACAAGGTGGTGATTGCCACCGATGCCGACGTGGACGGCATGCACATACGCCTGCTGCTCATTACCTTTTTTCTGCAATTTTTTCCCGACCTCATCCGGCAAAACCACCTCTACATTCTGCAAACGCCGCTGTTCCGCGTGCGCAACAAAAAGGAGACCATCTACTGCTATAACGAGGAAGAAAAAAATAAGGCTATTAAAAAGTTAGGGGCAAAGCCGGAGATTACCCGGTTCAAGGGGCTTGGCGAAATTTCGCCCGACGAATTTGTAAACTTCATCAGCGACGACCGGATACGCTTAGACCCCGTACGCCTCACCAAAGACGACGTAGTGCATGACCTGCTGGAGTTTTACATGGGTAAAAACACGCAAGACCGCCAGCTATTCATCATTGACAA
>JAIRXY010000243.1 GCA_031268055.1 Prevotellaceae bacterium
TCGGCCAAATTTGGCGGCGCTACGGGCAACTTCAACGCCCACAAAGCGGCGTACCCGCAAATCAGCTGGGTAGATTTCGCCAACACGTTTGTGAACAGCACGTTGGGGCTAAGCCGGTCGCAAACCACCACGCAAATTGAGCACTACGACAACCTCGCCGCCACCTTCGACGCCATAAAGCGGCTCAACAGCATACTAATAGACCTTTGCCGCGATATGTGGACGTACATTTCGATGGGCTACTTCAAGCAAAAAATAAAGGAGGGAGAAGTGGGGTCGTCGGCCATGCCGCACAAGGTCAACCCCATTGACTTTGAAAACGCCGAGGGTAACTTGGGGCTTGCTAATGCGCTGCTGGAGCACTTGTCGGCAAAGCTGCCCGTTTCGCGCCTACAGCGCGACCTGACCGACAGCACCGTACTGCGCAACATCGGCGTACCTCTGGGGCACATCGCCGTGGCTTACGCCTCCATTGTGAAGGGGCTGAACAAGCTGATAATAAACGACCAAAAAATACAAGTTGACTTGGAAAGCAACTGGGCTGTGGTGGCAGAGGGCATCCAAACCATTCTGCGCCGCGAAGGATACCCCAAGCCCTACGAGGCGCTCAAAGCGCTTACCCGCACCAACGAGGCCATTACGCAGGACGACATCAGGCAGTTCATCGATTCGCTGAGCATCGGCAACGAGGTAAAAGAGGAGCTGAGAAAGCTTACGCCGCAAGAATACACGGGATACTAAGCAGAAAGCCTCCCTCTGCATAGTGCATTACGATTTTTTAACGCAAGAAAGTGAGAAAAAAGGTTTCTCGCACTTTCAAAACCGACGTTAATTCTTACTTTTGTGGTCGCCAATTTGATTATGCTGCACATGGCCGCACCGCAAGGTTACTTTCCATACGTTGCGCCATTTTTTTTTATTTTTACCTTAACTTTATTTTTTATGAATTGTGTGTTCTGGATTATTCCCATCGCCGCTTTGCTGGCGCTGGGGTTTGCCTACTATTTTTTTAGGCAGATGATGAGAGAAGATGAGGGTACTGACCTCATGAAAGAAATTGCCCTGCACGTGCGCAAGGGCGCTATGGCTTACCTTTGGCAGCAGTACAAGGTGGTGGCCATTGTTTTTATGGTGCTGGTAGCATTTTTTGCTGTGTTAGCGTATGGCTTTGGCGTGCAAAACGGGTGGGTGCCTTTTGCGTTCCTCTCAGGCGGAGTTTTCTCCGGTCTGGCAGGCTTTATCGGCATGAAGACCGCCACCTACGCCTCGGCGCGCACGGCAAACGCCGCCCGCACCTCGCTCAATGCAGGGCTGCGCGTAGCGTTCCGCTCGGGTGCGGTGATGGGGCTAACCGTAGTTGGGCTGGGCTTGCTCGACATCTCGCTCTGGTTTTTGCTGCTCAACTGGCGCTACGATGCTAGCGTAGCGCAAAATGTGGTTATCATCACCACCACCATGCTCACCTTTGGCATGGGCGCCTCCACGCAGGCGCTGTTTGCCCGCGTGGGCGGCGGCATCTACACCAAGGCTGCCGACGTGGGCGCTGACCTCGTAGGAAAAGTCGAGGCCGGCATACCCGAGGACGACCCGCGCAACCCTGCCACCATTGCCGACAACGTGGGCGACAACGTGGGCGATGTTGCCGGCATGGGCGCCGACCTCTACGAAAGCTACTGCGGCTCTATTCTGGCAACGGCGGCGCTGGGAGCGTCGGCATTCTACCTCATGCCGGAGCTGCAGCTCAAGGCCGTATTTGCGCCAATGATTATCGCGGCGGTGGGTATTTTGCTCTCCATCATCGGAATATTTTTGGTGAAAACTAAAGAAGGCGCTAGCATGAAAAACCTGCTTAACGCCCTCGGCAGGGGCGTTAACGTAAGCTCGCTGCTCATAGCGCTGGCAACCTTTGCTACGCTATACATCCTGCAAATACCCAACTGGCTGGGGCTTTCATTCTCGGTCATCAGCGGGCTGCTGGCGGGTATTATCATTGGTCAGGCAACCGAGTACTACACCTCGCACTCGTACAAGCCTACGCAAAACGTGGCGAAAAGCGGACAAACAGGCCCCGCTACCGTCATCATTTCGGGCTTGGGCTTGGGTATGCTCTCAACCGCCATTCCTGTAATAACCATCGGCGTGGCTATTATTATGGCATTTCTTTGCGCCATCAACTTTGACCTAACCAACATGCTTTCGGCGCACAATCTTAGCATGGGGCTTTACGGCATTGGCATTGCCGCCGTGGGCATGCTCTCTACGCTGGGCATTACGCTCGCCACCGACGCCTACGGCCCTATTGCCGACAACGCCGGCGGTAACGCCGAGATGAGCGGGCTGGGCAAGGAAGTGCGCCAGCGCACCGACGCGCTCGACGCGCTCGGCAATACGACCGCCGCTACCGGAAAAGGCTTTGCCATTGGCTCTGCTGCGCTCACGGCGCTGGCCTTACTTGCCTCGTACTTGGAGGAAGTAAAGATAGGCTTGCAGCACATTGGCCAAACCGTGCTCACCTTTGCCAACGGCGATACCGTTGAAGTTGCCACGGCAACCATTGTAGATTTCATGAATTACTACCAGGTGACGCTGATGAATCCCAAAGTGCTGGTTGGCGCATTTTTGGGGGCAATGATGACGTTTATGTTCTGCGGCCTGACGATGAACGCTGTAGGGCGCGCCGCCCAGAGCATGGTGGAGGAGGTGCGCCGCCAATTCCGCGAAATTAAGGGGATTCTTACCGGAGAGGGAACGCCGGACTACGCCCGCTGCGTGGCCATCTCTACCAAAGGCGCACAGCGCGAAATGCTGCTCCCGTCTATTCTGGCCATACTCACCCCCGTTGCTACGGGGCTTATCTTTGGCGTAGCGGGTGTGATGGGGCTGCTGGTAGGCGGACTTAGCACAGGGTTTGTGCTGGCTATATTCATGGCAAATGCAGGCGGCGCGTGGGATAACGCCAAAAAGTACGTCGAAGAAGGAAACTTTGGCGGAAAAGGCTCCGAAACGCACAAGGCTACCGTAACCGGCGACACCGTAGGAGATCCGTTCAAGGACACCTCCGGCCCATCGCTCAACATCCTGGTTAAGCTCATGAGCATGGTTGCTATCGTAATGGCGGGGCTTACCGTTGCGTGGAGCCTGCTATAAAATTCATTTGTTTTCCGACAAAAACTTTGAGAAGGCTATTCAGGCGGGAATTTCGGTGCGAAATTCCCGCCTGAATGTCAAAGCCTCGAACTGTTAACTGTCAAGCAAAAAATATCATATCTCATCATATCAATATAGCAAAAAAATATAGACATGGCAGCAGCAATCAATACCAGCTTAAGCGCATTGAACCTCCAGCAACAAATCGCTGTTAAAAGTGACGATAAGCGTCTTTTGGTGCTTGCGGGTGCAGGCTCAGGCAAAACGAAAACGCTTTTGCAAAAGCTCATCTACCTTATTGAGGAAAAAAAAGTAAGCCCTTCGAGCATACTTGCCATTACATTCACCAAAAATGCAGCAAACGAAATGATTGATCGGCTTATCATTGCAGCAGACGAGAGCGGTGAATATGAAAAACAGCTGTTTGACAAACAAAAAAGCATTGCCGAAAAAGATGAAGAACGATACCTCCAACAAAAAAAGTACAAATGGATTGACGGCTTAACCATCAAAACATTTCACGGCTTCTGCTATAGCATTCTTCGTAGCTATGGCGTAAATGAGTTTGACAACAAATTCCGAATTATTGGCGACGCAAAGCGGGACGAAGAAGATGAACTTTCAAAATACGTTGCACCGGAAACAACCTTTGAAGTAGTGCACAAGCTTTTAATTGAGCAATGTGATGATACGGAATATTTACTACAGCTTAAGCGATACATACTCGACTACATCGTTGACAAAATTCATATAAAGCAGGCTAACCCGAAGTTTTTACCAAAGGACGGAAAATATTTTACAACGCTTGACGGAACAAGAGTTCGCTCCAAATCAGAACAGTTTATTGCGGATTGGCTCTATCGCCACAGCATCAAGTACGAATATGAGCCATCACTCAACGTAAAAGATTTTTCTTTTAAGCCCGATTTCTACATTCCCGGCGCTAATCTCTACATTGAGCACATCAGCGACAAAAGTTACCCAACGAAAGGCAAAGAAGAACAAATTCAAAAAGGAAATTTACTCTTAGTGAAAACTTTTGAAAGCATGACGAAAGACTCCGCGTTGTTCAACCACACGCTTGACAAGATTGTGAAAAATCGTTTGCCTGCCGACTACCACAAAACAGCTT
>JAIRXY010000266.1 GCA_031268055.1 Prevotellaceae bacterium
TATGTTGTTTGGTATCGCTTGCTGTTGCTCCGCTATACGGGCAATTTTTGTTTGGCGTTAAGGCTGGTGGAACTTTTGCGCGCTTGCAGCAGGAAGCAGAAGGTGGCTATAGCTGGAGCAGCTCGTACCATACGGGCTTGGCGCTCAACATTTACCTTGCCAACTTTTCCTTTGGCGGATTTGCTGTGCAGGCAGAAGCGCTTTACAACAGAAAGGGGAGGGAAGGGCTACATCTGAATTACGTTGAAGCCCCGCTGGGGTTGATTTACCTGCTCAACTTAGGCCGTGTCATTCCCTACATCTCCGTTACGCCGTATTATGCGTTTCTGCTAAACGTCGAAGCGGCTGAGCAGGACGACGTAAAAACCTTTGCCAAAAGCGATTACGGCGTAAAGTTGGGTGGAGGAGTAGAGCTGCGGAGGTTTCAGATTTCGGCCTCTCGCGTTTGGGGAATACGCAACATCGCAAAGGACGGCAATGCGGTTGCCCACAACCTTAGTACGGAAATTTCGATGGGCTACTTTTTTTTGCGGTAGTTTTTCGCATTGCCTTGTATGGCAAGCAAGAGCGGCGGTTGGAGTATCCCTTGCATCGTTGAGCTATTTTGTTGGATTGTTGAACTTTTTTTTTTGAACAGGTATGAAAGATTTTGTAAAAACTATGTTTGCAGCGACGCTGGGAACGCTTTTGGCGGGCGTTGTTATTTCGACATTTGCTGCAATTGTAATTGGCGCTATTGTAAGCGCAGCTTCGCTATCGTTCTCGGTATCGTCAATGAAAGCGCTAAAGGACAACTCCGTGCTGACCTTGTCGCTCAACCGACCCATTGTAGACAGGGTGGATAATAATCCCATAAGCCTGCTGCAAAATTTACTTGGAGGCGAGGAAAGCCCGCTGGGGCTGAACGATATTTTGCGCAGCATAGAGCACGCCAAAAACGATAGCAAAATAGCCGGAATACTGCTGACGAACATGGGAGACGCCGGCGCTGGAATTGCTACCCTCACCGAAATTCGCGATGCCCTGCTTGATTTTCGCTTGTCGGGGAAATTTATTGTCAGCCACAGCGATTACTACGGGCAGAGGGCTTACTACTTGGCCTCGGTAGCGGACAAGGTCTACATGAATCCCGAAGGCTCGCTGGACTTGCACGGATTGGGGGCAAGCATTATGTTTTTCAAGGGCGCGCTTGACAAGTTGGGCGTTGAGGCTCAGGTGATTCGGCACGGAAAATTTAAAAGCGCGGTGGAGCCGTACATGTACGATAAAATGAGCGCCGAAAACAGAGAGCAGATTTTGAGCTACACCGGCGCTATTTGGGAGCACATGATAGGCGATATTGCCGAGCAGCGGCAAGTAGAGGTCAACAAGCTCAACAAAGCCATAAATAACCTACAGCTCAACGATGCGGAGGCGGCGCTATCGCTCAACCTGCTTGACGGATTGCGCCAGCGCAGCGAGCTGTTCGACGAGCTGGCAGTGCTGAGCAGGCAGCCCGAAAACGGAAATCTGAATCTGATTAATATAGACGCTTATAGCAAAACGGTTACGCCGAGAAGCGCCACGGCAAAGCAGCGCTTGGCCATTGTCTACGCCGAAGGCGAAATATTGGACGGAGGTAAGGAGGGTGATATTGTAGGAAAGGAGCTTGCCGCCGAGCTGAGGGCTGTGCGGCGCGATTCGTCCATCAAGGCGGTAGTGCTGAGGGTGAACTCCCCCGGCGGAAGCGCGCTGGCCTCGGAGCTTATCTGGCACGAGATGAAGCTCCTAAAGGAGACAAAACCCTTGGTGGTTTCTATGGGCAACGTGGCGGCTTCGGGTGGATACTACATTGCTTGTCCGGCTTCCTACATTTTTGCCAGCCCTACGACCATTACCGGCTCTATCGGCGTGTTTGGCGTGCTCTTCAACGCAAAAAAGCTCTTCAACACCAAGCTTGGCCTCACCGTAGATGTTGCCTCTACCAACGACCATGCCGACATGGGCAGCCTCTACCGGCCGCTGTCGAAGCCTGAGTACGATTTTATTTTGCATCAAATCGAAAAAATATACGGTACGTTCACGCAGCACGTTGCCGATGGCCGAAACATTCCGCTACAGGAGGTGAACAGGATTGGCGAAGGGCGCGTGTGGAGCGGCGTAGACGCCAAGCGGTTAAACCTGATTGATGAATTTGGTGGCTTGAAGCTGGCGGTAGAAAAAGCGGTGCTGCTGGCCAACATGGAAGATTACAGGATAGTAGAGCTGCCAACGCAGAAGGACAGGCTCACCTTCATTTTGGAAAACTTTGGGCAGGCGGCGGCAAAGCTGACGAAGAAAAGTACCGGCAACGTATTGGAAGATTATGAGCCGCTGGCTAACCTGCTCCGCATGAACGGAAAAGCGCAGGCAAGGTTGCCCTATGATGTATCAATGGAATAAAAAATTTGGTTGTTCGTGAAGAAACTTTTTCACCTGCTTTTTACCCTGTTCAAGCTGCCGCTGACAGGTTTGTTTTGGCTGGCTGTTAGCTTGCGCCACGCGCTGTACGAGCATAAAATTCTCAAGCAGCATGAGTTTAAGATTCCGGTGGTATGCGTTGGCAACATAACTGTGGGCGGCACCGGAAAAACGCCCCACGTGCAAATGCTGCTGCACCTGCTCGAAAAGGAAGGGCTGAAAGCGGCGGTGCTATCGCGAGGGTACAGGCGCAGGAGCAAAGGCTTTTTTTACGTAGAAAAATCAAGCACAGCAGGAGAGGTGGGCGATGAGCCTTTACAAATCAAGCGGCGCTTTCCCGAAGCAACGGTGGCCGTATGCAAAGACAGGGCGCTGGGCATAAAAAAAATTATTGCGGATAATCCGGAGGTTAAAGTCGTCATTTTAGACGACGCCTTCCAGCACCGAAGGGTAAAAGCGGGGCTATCCATTGTGCTTACCACCTACGACAACCTTGCCACCAAAGACTACATGCTTCCGCTGGGGCGGCTGCGCGACTCGGTGAGCCAGCTGGCGCGCGCCGAAATGCTGGTGGTGACCAAATGCCCGCACAACCTCAAGCCTATTGATTTCAACGTGCTGGAGAAAAACCTGAAGGTTAAGCCCTACCAGCATCTTTACTTCACCACATACGCGTACGGTAGCATGGTGCACTTGGCAACCGGAGAGTCGGTAGCAACGCTTGACGCTAAGAGCGTAGTGGCGCTTGCGGGAATTGCCAACCCGCAGCCTTTTTTTGACTTGCTGAGCAAGCGCTATACGGTAGCGCAAACGCTTTGCTTCCCCGACCACCACTACTTTAGCGCGCGGGATGTGAAGCTGCTGGAGCAGGCCATGCGCCAACACCCCGACAGCCTGCTGGTGACAACCGAAAAAGATGCTATGAGGCTGAAAGACGCCAACGTAAGCCATGAGCTGAGGAGTAAGATTTACTACCAGCCTGTTGATGTACAATTTTTAAATAACGGACAACAAAGTTTCATTCAAAAAACGCTTAGCTATGTTAGAGAAAATAAAAGAATCGGCCACCTTTATTAAGTCAAAGGTGAGCATTGAGCCAGAAATTGGCATTATCCTTGGAACAGGCTTAGGAGGCTTAGTTCACAGCATCGAAAATCA
>JAIRXY010000025.1 GCA_031268055.1 Prevotellaceae bacterium
CATCGCCAAAAGACACCACGCGTTTGAGTATTGGTTGTCCAGCTCTAAGGCGTGTATCGTGCAGCGGTAGGCCTCTTCTACCATGCCTACGGTATCAAATAGCATTGAGATTCTAAAGTACAGCTGCGGATGGTCGGGGTTGTTGTCAATAGCGGCAAGGTAAATTCGGTACGCCACGTCCAGCTCGTCTCGGCTTTCGTACATCAGCCCTATGTCGCACACCATAGCCACGTTATGCTCGTCGCACTTTAGCATTTCCTCGTACATCTCCAGCTCCTTTTCGGGCAACCCCATAGCCAAGTAAATAGAGGCTTTTACCTCGTATATGTCTGTGTTCAGGTCTTCGTAGAGGAGGGCGGTGGTATCGCACGCTTCGAGCGCCTCCTCGTACAGCTCCATGTGGCAGCACATGCGGGCAAGGCTTAGCCACAGGTGAGGATTGCTGGGGCTTTTCTTCACCATTTTTTTGCAGCAGCGCACGGCGCTATCGTAATCCTGCGTTGCCTCGTAGTGCTCTACCAGCATGTCGTACAAGTCAGCGTCGTAGGGGCACAAGTCTACTCCTTTGAGGAGCAACGCTTCGGCTTCCTTTGTCATTCCTGCTTCGCTCAGCAGCTCTGCCTTTCCGCAGTATGCCTGCGGTATTTTTTCATCCAGCAGCAGGGCGTAATCGTAGGCTTTCATGGCCTCGTCAACATCCTCCAGCACATCGGCCAAGTCGCACCATAGCGCGGGGTCAAACGGGTCTTGCTCAATGCCCTTTTTGTAGTAAGCCACCGCCATGTCGATGTTGTCCAGCTCGACGTAGGCGGCTGCCATGCACCCCAGCAGCAGGGAAGATAGCTGTATTTTGTCTTCGAAGCTCTGCAAGTTGTGTACTACCTCCTCGTACTTTTCCTGCATCAGCAAGGCGTTGGTGATTACGACAAGCACACCCTCCAAATCAAAGTTGTACTCAGACTCCTTATCCAGCATCTCCTGCTGCAGCTGTAGCGCCTCCTGAGTTTTTCCTAACGAAATCAGCGCGTATGCTTTGGCTATTTTTAGCTTGAATAGGTCAAGCTCGTCGTGGTTGTGCTCCGACTGCTCGAGCTGTAGAATAATGTTCAGCGCCTTGCGGGGTTTGTTGTCGAAGGCAAGAATGGAGGCTTTGAAGAGCTGTATGGACGGCGAGAGCGGGTGCAGCCTTTCCGCCATACCTATAGCCTGCATTGCTTTTCCCAGCTCGAAGCGGCTGCCATAGTAGTCAATAATGTCTTCACACTCGGACATGTCGAAGTAGCCGGTGCGACCTTGCGCCAGCATCTCCTCGTAGCGACCAATCAACGATTCTTCCTCGCTATCCAGAAATTCTTCCTCGAAATCTTCTTCGTTGTTCACTTAGTTCAGATTTTCATTTTTTAAATCATCGAGCTGCTTAATCAGCGCTGCTATGGAGCTTACAAGCCCCTCTGTTGCCGATACCAGCGGCAGGCGGAGCACGTTTCCGATGATACCCTGTACTGACAGGGCGGCCTTTACGCCTACCGGATTTCCCTCGGCAAACAGCGCGTCCACCAGCGGCGTCATGGCGAGGTGAATTTTTGCGGCTTCGCTGTACTTTTGTGCGCCTGCCAGCTTCACCATGTCAACAACCTGCTTGGGAAAAGCGTTTGCCGCAACCGAAATCACGCCGTGCGCTCCCACGGCCATGAGCGGGAGCGTGAGCGCGTCGTCACCCGATAGCGCTACAAAATCCTCCGGCTTGTCCCGCAAGATGTGGCTTATCTGCGACAGGTTGCCTGACGCTTCCTTGATTCCCATTATATTTTTCACCTCTCTTGCCAGCCGCAGGGTTGTTTCGGCGGAGAGGTTTACCCCTGTGCGCGCCGGCACGTTGTAGAGCAGCAGCGGCACGGGCGAGGCCGCCGCAATTGCCTTGAAGTGCTCGTATAGCCCCTGCTGCGACGGCTTGTTGTAGTACGGCGTAACCGAAAGCAGGGCGTCAATTCCGTTGAAATCCGTTTGTTGGATTCTCTCCAAAACGTTAGCCGTGTTGTTGCCTCCTATGCCAAGCGCTATGGGCAACTTTTTTGTGTTGCTCGACTTGATGCAGGAGAGCACCTCCTTCTTTTCGCCGGTGGACAAGGTTGGGGTTTCGGCGGTGGTGCCGAGGGCTACCAAGAAGTTCACGCCGTTGTCTGCCACAAAATTTACCAACTTGGTAAGCGCCGCATAGTCCACCCGCCGCCCTTTTGCGTCGAATGGGGTCACCAAAGCTACGCCCGTACCTGTTATTTTGCTTGCCATAAATATTATTATTTTAGCCGCCGGCAGCGTCTGTAATTGCCTGCGGATTGTTAATGATAGAAATATAGTGCCTCACCTGCTCCACGTAGCCGCTGGTATCGCATACCTGCTGCGCGTCTACAATCAAATCGTAGGGGCATCGCGGGTAGAGCACGCCGCCAATAATCATGGAGGCCTGCACCGTAGAAACGATGTATTTTAGCGGATAGGGGTACCCCTCTGCTTCTCGGCAAAAGTCAATGATGATATCGTAGGTTCCCTGCAAGAATCTGTTTACATTTTCTGCCACGGGGCGGCCGTACCAGTTCAGGTCTTGCCTTGTAAAGAGCTCCAGCGACGATTTGCTTTTCGCCAGCTCTTCGGGTAGCGCCTTGCTGTCGCAGTACCCTATGGCCGTACACTTCACTTTTTTGTTCAAGAGAAATTTCCGCATCAAAAATACCTCAGGAGGTACTACGCCTTCTTCCACCTTAAAAACTATGCCTACGGTTTTGGCAGTATCGAAAGAGTGAAACCGCTTGCTGCGCACAAGGCGCTTTTTACGGCTCACAATCGCATACTTGCGAAACCAATTACGCATTCCTTCAGACATCGCTATATTTTGCTATAAGTTCCAAAAATTGAGATTCGTTGATTACCTTCACCAGCAGCTTTTCTGCTTTTTGCATTTTGCTGCCGGCTTTTTCGCCCGCCAACAGGTAGGAGGTGCTGGACGAAATGGCGCTTGTAACCTTGCCTCCGTGCAGCTCTACCATTTGCTTAAATTCGTCGCGCGGACGGCTCAGGGTACCTGTAATGACAAATGTTAGCCCCTCAAGCTCGCTGGAAAAGCGCTGCTGCTTTTCGGCAACGAAGCACAGTCCAACTTCCCTAAGTTTGTTCAAAAGTAGCTGATTTTTTTCTTCCCAGAAAAAAGCTAACGCACTTTTAGCTATTTGTTCTCCAATTTCATCCACCTCGAGCAGCTGCTCAAAGGTTGCATTTTGTAGGGCGCTAAGCGAGCCGAAGGCTTCGGCTAATTTTTTTGCGGTGGTCTCGCCAACGTAGCGAATGCCCAGGGCAAAGAGCACGCGAGAAAACGGCGCTTTTTTTGAATTTTCCAGCCCTTGCAGGATGTTCTCCGCCGACTTGTCGCCCATGCGCTCCAGCCTTGCAATTTGCGCCTTGTGGAGGTCGTACAGGTTGGCGGCATTTTTTACCAGCCCGTTTTTGTAGAGCAGCTCCACCGTTTCGTCGCCAAGCCCCTCAATGTTCATGGCCTTGCGGCTTGCAAAGTGGATAATGCGCCCCACTATCTGGGGTGGGCAGCCGCTCTCGTTGGGGCAAAAGTGCTTTGCCTCGCCGTCGATTCGCACCAGCGGCGTGCCGCACTCGGGGCAAGCGGTAATGTACTGCAAAGGTAGCAAATTTTCGCTATGGTTTGAGGCGTCAACGCCCACAATTTTGGGGATGATTTCTCCGCCTTTTTCGACGTACACCATGTCGCCAACGCGAATGTCGAGCAGGGCAATCTGGTCGGCGTTGTGCAGGGAGGCGCGCTTGACTATCGTACCCGCCAACTTTACCGGCTCAAGGTTGGCCACGGGCGTGATAGCGCCCGTGCGCCCCACCTGATAGTCTACCGACAAAAGCGTGGTGACGGCTTGCTCGGCCTTAAACTTGTAGGCAATAGCCCAGCGCGGGGTTTTGGAGGTAAACCCCAGCGCCCGCTGCTGCGCAAAGCTGTTGACTTTAACTACCACGCCGTCGGTATCGTAGGAGAGCTTTTTGCGCGCCGTCTCCCAATGCCTGATGAAATCAACAACGGCGCCTATATCGCTGCACTTTTGCGTATGCTCCGATACCTTGAATCCCCATGCCCGCGCAGCCTGCAAGCTCTCGTAGTGGGAGGCAAACGGCAAGTCGCTGCCCGGCATGTAGTAAACAAAGTTGTCTAACCCGCGCCTTGCCACCTCCTTGCTATCGAACATCTTTAGCGTTCCTGATGCCGCGTTGCGCGGGTTGGCAAACAGCGTTTTACCTTGCTTCTCGCGCTCCCTGTTCATGCTCTCAAACGAGCTGTGGGGCAGCAGAATTTCGCCGCGCACCTCAAATTCTTTGGGGAAATTGTCGCCATGCAGCTGTAGGGGAATGCTGCGCACGGTGCGCACGTTGACGGTAACGTCGTCGCCCTGCACGCCGTCGCCGCGGGTCACGGCGCGCGTCAACACCCCGTCGGCGTAAATCAGGCTGATGCTTGCGCCGTCGAACTTGAGCTCGCAAACGTACTCGTATGCTTCGTCGAACGCCTTGGCTATGCGCGCGTCGAACTCGCGGAGCTCCTCCTCCGAATACGTGTTGCCCAGCGACAGCATGGGGTAGCGGTGCTCTACCTGAGCAAACCCCTCGCTAAGGTCGCTACCCACGCGCTGCGTGGGCGAAGCGGCGTCTGCCAGCGACGGAAATTTTTTTTCTATGCCTTGCAGCTCCTGCATCAGCAGGTCAAACTCAAAATCGCTTATGGCAGGCGACGACTCTACGTAGTAATGGCGGTTGTGCTCATTAATTACCTTACGCAAAGCGTCAACCCGTATTTTTGCTTCCTTTATGGTCATTTATGCTCCTCTAAATTCTTGCTCAAAGGTAGGAATTTTTTATTGAATAGCAGAAAGCGGGGAAAGCGGCGGTTTTAAATTTTGAATTTTGAATCCTCACTTTAACCCGTAACCCCGTGCTGCGTTTCGCTGCGCTTCACTTGCACGGGGTTATCCATGTTGAGCTACTACGTAGCTCCAAATCCATGCCAAAGCCTTTTGGGGCTTTGTCGCCCCTGTGTTGCTGCGGAAAAGTCCGTAGGACTTTAATGTGGATAACCCCGTGCAAGCGCAGCGCAGCGCGGGGTAACGCAGCGCAGCGCGGGGCAGCGCGGGGCAGCCGACCGACTAAAAAACCATAAAAAGATGGCTACTATTGTTCAATTTTTAGATAATTAAATCTTCAGTTTTTACTCTATACATTTTTATTCACATAAAAATTTAAAGTTTACATTTTTATTCATGATAAAAATAGAGCTTGCAAACCAACAGGCCAAAGAGCGGGTATTTGCCTCAAATCTTGATTTTTATAGGATGTACGGGGATAGTAAAATTCTAATCCTGCAAATCTTTTTAATCTTGCTGGCGCGGCAAAAACAATATATCTACAACAAATTGATAAACAGAGCCTAAAGCTAAAAAAATTGGGTTTTAATATTTTTTACTCCCCAAAAAATGAGAAAAATAAAAAAATTGATTTATATTTGCAGCCGTAGATTCTCAAAAATTATTGCATGCTTCAAAAAACAAACAGCAAATAGTTTAATTTTCATGATACAAGCGCGCACGTATACTATGCATCTTTCTCCGCTACATGCAGGTTGTAACTTTGCATGTGGCTACGCGTGCATCACACACACACACACAC
>JAIRXY010000047.1 GCA_031268055.1 Prevotellaceae bacterium
CAGGGCAAGGTTGAGCTCTTCGTAAAGGCGGAAGATGTTGTCGGGGTTGATGAACATGGAGAACTTTGCGCTGAAGCCGGCCTCCTCTCCGGCTAAGTACACCGCCTCGCTTACCTGCCGATTTATGGCGAAATTTTCGCGTATCATTCGCTGGGCGTAGAGCAGGAAGTTCTTTTGCCACTCGCGCCCCTGCTCCGCTATTTTTGCGGCTTGCTGCACGAGCAGGATTATGTTCTCGGCTCTGCTGGCGTAGCTCAGCCGCATAAGCGTGGCAAACTGCTCAAAGTAATCGCGCTTTTCGTCGCCCTGTCCGGCCATTCGCCGCGCCTCCACCACGCTTCCGTTGGCGAGGTGCGCCAGCGTGCTTGCTTCGTCCTGCGGCAGCGCAAATTCGCGCGCAAGCATTGCCGCCAGCGCGTCGGCGCGCACGGGCGGTACGCTTACCAGCTGGGTGCGCGAGAGAATGGTTTTGAGCATCAGCCCCGAATTTTGGGCTACGAACAGGAAGAGCGTTTGGGCGGGCGGCTCCTCAATCAGCTTGAGCAGCTTGTTGGCGGCGGTGGCGTTCATGCGCTCGGGCAGCCACATTAGCAGCATCTTGAACTTTCCCTCAAACGCCTTTAGCGAGAGCTTGCGCATGATGGCGTCGGCCTCGTGCGTGCTGATGTTGCCCTGCTTGTTCTCAAGGCCGATGGCTTCGTACCAAGCGGGCTCGGTGATGTAGGGGTTTTGCTGTAGCGCCTGCCGCCACTGCTCCAGAAACATGTCGCTCACAGGATTTCTTCCGCCGGCCTTGGCGGTGTTCACCGGAAAGGCAAAGTGCAAGTCGGGGTGCGCCAGCTTGTGCATCTTGACGCAGGCGCCGCAAACGCCGCATGCGTCGGCTTCGGAGGGATTTTCGCACATGGCATACTGCGCGTAGGCCAGCGCCAGCGGCATGTTGCCGCTGCCCTCCTTGCCCAAAAACAGCTGCGCATGGCTCACGCGACCTTCGCGCGCAGCGTGCGTCAGCTTGCGCTTGAGCTCTTCCTGTCCTATGATTTCGCTAAACAACATTTCGTGTACTTCGCAGTATGCTTGGGCATCGCTTAAACTCTTTTTCCTGTTTTTCCTTGTCGAACAGCAGGCGGTAGGTGGCGTGCGTTTTGTATATTTTTCCGCCCAGCTGCTGCTGAAAGCGCATCATTAGAGGGTTGAAATCGCCCACCCAAGTGAGGTCAATGTCCTTGTAGGGAAATCCCTTGGCCAGGGCTACCTTGGCAAACTCCATCGCCAGCGCGCCTTCTACCCCCCGCCCCCTGAACTCGGGCACAATGCCAAACACCAGCCCCATAATGCGGCTACATACCTTTTTTACGCGGAGCAAATACCAGAATTTCAGCATTTTAATAAAGCTCATCCGGCCACCGCCAAGGCGCTTCACCACCTCGTTGATTTCGGGTATCTGCACAAAAAAGCCCACAGGCTCGCCGTCGTGGTAAGCAAACAGTATAAGCCGGTGGTCGATGATGGGCTTAATGGCCGCCAGCTCAGCTTCGGCTTGCTCGGGCGTCATAGGCTCTACGCCGGAGTGGTGCACCCAAGCGCGGTTGTAGACGCTGCGAAAATCTTGCGCAAACTTTGCCAGCTCGCGGCTGTTGGTGTGGCGAAAGGTGTAGCGCGGGTTGTCCGATACCCGCGCAGCTCGCTCGCGGATGCTGTTTGCTACGTCGTCCATCGAAATAGGGCGCAGGTACGAGTACTGGTAAAAGTAGTTTTTGAAGCCGTATTCCTCAAAAAAATCCTTGTAGTACGGCGGGTTGTAGGTCATGCCGTACGATGGCTGGGTGAATCCATCCACCAGCAATCCCCACCAGCGTTCGCGCCCGCCAAAGTTGACGGGGCCGTCTACAGCCTCCATGCCGCGCACCTCCAACCACTGCCGGCACGCGTCGAGCAGCGAGAAGGCAGCCTCCCGGCAGCGGATGCACTCAAAAAAGCCCATTCCGCCCGTTGGCTGGTCGTTGAGGTAGGCCGTTTGGGGGTTAACGAATACCGCCACGCGCCCCACCAGCGCTCCGTTTTCGTCCTGAAGTATAAAGCGGGCGGCCTCGCCGCCGCCTTGCAGCAGCTTGTTTTTCCTATAGCAAAAAACGCTCTCCACGTCGCTATCTAACGGATGAACGTAATTCGGGTCGCTTTTGTACAGCGCCTTAGGAAAATTCAAAAATGCCTGAGCCTGTCGCCTGCTGTTAACCTTTATGAGGGTATATGATGCCATATTCAGAGAGGCAAATTTACATAAATTTCTGTAATGTGAACGCTCAACTCCCCAATACCTCCCCCAAAAGGGAGCTATTATGCTTTGCATGAGGGAAAAATGTGAAGCGCAAAGCGAGAAAATGCATAGCTGCGCGGCACGCCGCGTAGCGTACACCTTGTCCGCAACGACAGCGCCTACGCCACTACCTCAAAAAGATTTGCCCCCTTTGGGAATCTATCCCCCTCGCCGACAAATATTTTTGCAACCTTTCCGTCGTGCGGAGCGAGCACGGCGTTGTGCATTTTCATGGCCACAAAAACAGCGAGCGTATCGCCAGCCTTTACCGGCTGCCCTTCTTTGACCAGCAGCTGGAGTATCGTACCGGGAATAAACGAGAGAACGATATTAGGATTTGGCTTTACCCATTTTTTTCGGTTAAGGTAGCGCTGGGTAACGTTGGTTGAGTATGCGGTATCTAATATGCACACCGAGCCGGGTATCAAATTTTGTTGATTTTTTTCTTGCATAGTAACAATTTTAAATTCATACCTTGCTAACACACCTTGCTAAAATGGCGGGATACCATGCTTTCTCGACGGCATCTGCGCATTTTTGTTTACCGAAACCTGAATGGCGTGCAGCAAGAACTTGCGCGTATCCTTCGGGTCAATCACCGAATCGATGTAGCCTTTGGAGGCAGCCACGTATGGGTTGGCAAACTTTTCGCGGTATTCGGCGACTTTCTGCTTGCGCATTTCCTCCGGATTTTCGGCCTCGGTGATTTCCTTCTTGAAAATGATGTTGGCAGCTCCCTCCGGCCCCATTACGGCAATCTCGGCGTTGGGCCACGCAAACACAAAGTCGGCGCGGAGGTGGCGCGAGTTCATGGCAATGTAGCCGCCGCCGTAGGCCTTACGCAGGATGACGGTAATTTTGGGTACGGTAGCTTCGCTGTAGGCGTACAGCATCTTTGCCCCGTGCCGGATAACGCCGGCATGCTCCTGATCAACGCCGGGCAGGTAGCCGGGCAAGTCCTCGAAGGTAACAAGGGGGATGTTGAACGCGTCGCAGTAGCGGATGAAGCGCGCCGCCTTGTCAGCCGAATCGCAATCCAGCACGCCGGCCATAACAAAGGGCTGGTTGGCCACAAATCCCACCGTATCGCCGTTGAGTCGGCCAAACCCAATGATGATGTTGGCTGCCCAGAGCTCCTGTACTTCAAAAAAATCGGAGCCGTCCACCACGGCGCGAATTACGTTGCGCACGTCGTAGGGCTGCGTGGCGTCTTCGGGCACTATTCGGTCTACCTTGTACTCGGGCTTTGGCTCGCGCGGCTCAAAGGCTAACGCCTTGCGCTGGTTGTGCCACGGGATAAAGGTGATGAGCCTCTTGATTTGCTCAAAGCACTCGGATTCGCTCCGGGCAAAAAAGTGAGCATTGCCGGTAAGCTCGCTGTGCACGCGCGCTCCGCCCAGCTCCTCCATCGAAATTTCTTCGCCCAGCACAGTCTTAATCACCTCCGGCCCGGTGATGAACATTTTGGAGATGTTCTCCACCACAAACACAAAGTCGGTGAGCGCCGGCGAGTACACGGCTCCTCCGGCGCAGGGGCCAAGGATGACCGATATTTGGGGAATAACGCCGCTGTTGAGCGTGTTGCGAAAGAAAATTTCGCCGTACCCGGCGAGCGAGTTTACGCCCTCCTGAATGCGGGCGCCGCCGGAATCGTTAATGCCGATGATGGGCATGCGCATTCGCAGCGCGTAATCCATAATTTTTGTAATTTTTCGGGCGTGCATCGAGCCGAGCGAGCCGCCTGCCACCGTGAAGTCCTGAGCATAAATGGCAATGGGCGATCCGTACAGCGTGCCCGTACCGATGATTACTCCGTCGCCGGCCAGCTTCTTATCCTGCATGCCAAAATCGCGCACATCGTGCTCCACAAACAGGTCGTACTCGTGAAACGAGCCTTCGTCTACAAGCAGCAAAATGCGCTCGCGCGCGGTGAGCTTGCCCATCGACTTCTGCTTGGCAATGGCTTGCTCTCCGCCGCCCTGCTGCGCCTCTTCCAGCTTTTTTTGCAGCTCTTCTACTTTTTGATTTTCCATACTTTTGATTTTTTTTGTTTAAGCAACCTCGCATGCAGCCCCATCAACGGGGCTCAAAGCTTTGTCCTGCAAAGCGCACAAGCGCTTACTCAGGGCAAAAAGCGAGGTATTTTTACACTTTTTGCGCTGCAAGTATAGGCATTTATTGTGAAATATGTATGCTTATTTTTTTATGAACAGCCAAACGTGTTGGTAATCTGATAGCGCTGTTGATAAAATGTTTATAATCAATGCTGGTTAACACTATTCGGTAATTTTATGCAAATCTGCGTACTTTTCGCTTCTTTTTGAGAATTTTTTGCGCTGTGAAGTCGGGTACAGCTAAAAATCGCGCCTGCAGGAGGGCAAAGCTCAAATTACGTAGTCGTCAAATATTTGGTCCATGCTGTCGGCGGGCTCGGAAATTGCAATGTTGCCCTTGTGTGTTGCCGGCACGCCGGCGGCAATGCTGTGGGGAGGCACCGCGTGCAGCACCACGCTCCCCGCGCCAATAACAGAGCCTTCGCCCACCACAATGTTTCCCAGCACCGTTGCCCCAGCGCCCAGCAGGCAGCTTCTCTTAATGGTTGGGTGTCGCCGTCCCGTTTCCTTCCCTGTTCCGCCCAGGGTAACCCCGTGGAGGATGGAAACGTTGTCCTCAATGACGGCGGTTTCTCCCACCACAAGCCCCGTGGCGTGGTCAATAAAGATTCCCTTGCCTATCTGTGCGGCGGGGTGAATGTCCACGCCGTAGAGCTGCGATACCCGGCTCTGGATGTAGCAGGCGAGGTAGCGCTGCCCGTCCAGCCACAGCCTGTGGGCAACACGGTGCAGCTCCAGCGAGTGGTAACCTTTGTAGAACAAAAATGGCTCCAGAAAATTTCCGGTGGCGGGGTCTTTATCAACTATTGTTGCGAGGTCGTACATGGCGTTTTGCGCAATGCTCTTGTCCCTCTCCATCGCCTCTGCTATGGCCTGATGCAGGTTGATGCCTTCGTGCACAAAGAGGCAGCGGTTGGCAAGTATTGCCGTGAGCGCCAGCTCAAAGCTGCTGTGCTCAATGACCATTTGCTTCAGCAAGCTGCCCAGAAGCGGCTCCTTTTCGGCAGCCCTGACAGCTTCCTTTCGTAGCGCTTCCCAGCCAATACTATAATCGTTCTTCTCCATTGCTTACGCTTTAATTATTTTTCAACAAAAATTATACTGCCCGATATCCACCCGTAAGCTGAAGCATACGATTAATAAAGCGCCGTCGCTGTGGGACTTGTCGCGGAGCGTTTTGGAATTGCCTCAGCTCAACATCACCTGCCCGCCGGTAACCGGAATTGCCTGCCCCGTTTCGCAGGTTTGCTCCACCACGTATAGCACAGCCTTTGCAACATCTTCGGGGCTTGTTCCTTTTTTCATGGGAACTTGCGACATGTAAAACTCGCGCACATCCTCCACCGTTTTTGCTCCGGGCACCTTTCCTGCCTTCAGGTACTGCACAAACAAGCCGTTGACGGGGTCGCTCCACAGAGGTCCCTCGTAAAAGTTTCCCGGACAAATGGCGTTGACCTTGATGCGAAACGGCGCCAGCTCCAGCGCGAACGATTGCGTAAGCCCCACGCCTCCAAACTTGCCGCCGGCGTAGGCAAAGTTGGCCTTGCTGCCGCGCAAGCCCGACTTGGAGTTGATTTGGATAATATCGCCGTAGCTTGCGCCGCAGTAGCTGTTTTGCAGCTTCATCACGCGCGAAGCTGCCCGCGTGCAGTAGAAGTAGGCGCTGTAGTTTATTTTTGTAACCAGCTCAAAGCTTTCGGGCGTCATGTCCTCCAAGCCTCCGGCGCGCAGAATGCCGGCGTTGCTGATGAAAATGTCCAGCCCGCCAAAGCTTTTAACGGTGGCGGTAATGAGGCTGTCAACGCTGTCAACATCGGCTACGTTGGCCTTGACAAACACCGCGCGGTTGCTCTTTGCCAGCGCGTTGAGCTGCTGCACGGTTTGCGCTCCGACGGCTTCGTTGAGGTCGGCAACCACAATGTTTGCGCCTTCCCTGACGAGGCAGCGCGCAATGCCCTCGCCAAAGCCCTGCGCCGCGCCGGTGATGATGATGATTTTGTTCTC
>JAIRXY010000165.1 GCA_031268055.1 Prevotellaceae bacterium
TGCCAAAATCGAATGAGTAAACAACCGATAACCAGCTTGATGAGTAGGCTATACAGGTGGAGTAAAAACCGGTTTTGTCTTCTGCATCAAGCCTTGCTTTATAAAAGAAGCCGCCGGAGAAATCTTTTAAGCCGATGTAAGCGCCAAGCGCAATGGTTTGGGACAGGCCCTGCCAGCTGTAAATAGCGTTTGGCGAAAGCATCAGCGTGCCGGCGCTGCTGCGGTAGTATGCTGCGCTTCGGCTGTACAGTGGTATGGATATGTTGCACCCCCCATGCAGGGTGAGCCTGCGCGGAGTGGCAACGGATTGCCCAAGCACCTCGCCGTTGGGCGCCTCCATGAGGTTGTGCAGGGCTGCACCAGCATAAAAAATGCGGTGCGAAAATACGCTGCCTACCGCCATATCGAAGTAGCCCTTTTGCTCTGAGGCGTAGGCATTTTCAGCCGGAGGTGCGCTGCCGGAAGTCCCAAGCATATCGGGAAAAACAAGCTTGGAGGCGTTGGTAGTGGTGGCGTCTAAAAGCGCCTGAAGACCAAATCGAAGAAACGTTTCTCCGGCAATGCGCAGGTTGTACGCATACGAGGCTCCTACCGAAGTATTGGTGAACGCGCCGCCCCCCTGCCGGTCAGAAACGGCGCAAATCCCTACGCCGCTTTTGAACGCATCGAAGTAGTAGTCGGCGTATACTGCGTAGAGCATGTACGGATTATCCAGCCTCCCCCACTGGTACTGGTAGGTGGCGCCCAGCCGCACAACACCCTCCATGCCGGAGTAGGCTGGGTTGAGGCAAAGCGGCGCCACGTATGGCTGGGCAAAACTTTCGTCCTGAGCCTGCGCAGGCCGCCCGCAGCACAGGCAGCAGGCAAGCAGCAGGCTTGCAACAGGGTGTTGATATGAAAATTTAAGTGACATTGTAGCGGACAAAGGTAGAAAAATGCTTATCTTGCACTCTCTTTTCTGTCTTAAAAAGTGAAAAAATATTTACTGAGATACACGGCTAACATTCTTCGAGGCGCGGCAAAATCCCATTCGTGGGGCTGCTCATACGCTACGCTTGTGCTGTCTGCGCTGCTGACGCTTTGCGCCGCTAACGCCCAAAACCGCGCTGCACAGCCGCAGGCAACAGAGGCGTTGAGTTCGGCGCTGAGCAGCGGCCGCTGGGTAAAGCTGCGCATAAAGCAAACGGGCGTGTACCGCATCACAGCCGACATGCTGAAAAAATGGGGGTTTTCCGACCTCAACGCGGTAAGCGTGTGGGGCAACGGATGCCGAGGCCTGTCGCGCTTCAACAGCGAGGAAAATCCTGATGACCTGCAGCAAATTGCTACGAGAATCAGCGAAAATAAAATTCTCTTTTACGCCGAGGCCAAAAATACGTGGCGGTACAATGCTCAAAAAAAATTTTTTGAGCACGAACAAAATGAGTACTCCGACGCGGCATACATCTACATCACCGATAGCAAGCTTGTAAAGGGAGTAACCGTGGCTGCGCAGTCGGCAACAGCTACCGACGTTACCAATACGTATGACTACCGCGACTACCGCGAGCGCATTGATACCAACCTGCTACGCTCGGGGCGACGCTTCTTCGGAGAAGTGTACGATGCCGTGCGGCAACATTCGCTTAGCTTCAACATACCTTCGCTCAACCTCAACAACCCGCAGCTAAAAATGCAGGTGTGCGCGGCCGCCCGCAGCACCACCGGCAGCGCCTACTCCATATCGGTCAACGATGGTAGCGCCTATACGCTAACCATTACGCCCGTTACCCAAAACGTGGACTACATGAAAGCTGACACTGCCCTGTTCGAAAATATTCCGGCAGGTAGCGAAAACATCAACCTCAAGATAACGTACAACCGCCCTGCAAATTCAGCATCGGCATGGGGCGTGTGGGATTTTACTACCATCAACGCACGGGCAAACCTCCAGCTACAAAGCAGCCAGCTGCTCTTTCGCGACGCGCAGCACATGGGCGCGGGAAGCGCTACCCGCTTCAACATTACCACATCGCAACAAAACGTGAAAGTGTGGGACGTTACCCACCCTCACGGCGTGCAGGAGGTAGACGACATCGCGGCTTCGGGTGACGTCGTCAGCTTTATCGTGGAAACGCCAACGCTGCGCGAATTTGTGGCGTTTACCGACAACATGCTCTTAGACCCCGAATACGTGGGCGCACTACCCAACCAAAACCTGCACGGAGCGCCGCCGGCTGAGTTGGTAATTGTTGCCCATCCGGAGTTTGCGCCGCAGGCGGAGAGGCTGGCGAACTTTCACCGCCATAAAGATAACATGAGCGTGCTGGTGGTGACTACCGAAGCGGTGTACAACGAATTTTCCGGCGGGCTGCCCGATGTGAGCGCCATTCGCAACTTTATGCGCATGTTCTACCGCCGTAACGCCGCTACTGCTCCAAAGTATTTGCTGCTGTTCGGCAGCGGCTCCTACGTTAACTACGAGGGAAAAAAAGGCGTGGGGCTTATCCCGACTTTTCAATCGGACAATTCGCTGGTATCGGAGCGGTCGTACGTAAGCGACGACTTTTTTGTGCTGCTCGACGACAACGAATACCTCAGCAACACCGGCATGGTTGGTGCGCTGGATATGGCTGTGGGGCGGATTCCCGCACGCACCAGCGAGGAGGCAACCACGCTGGTGAATAAGATAGAGCAGTACGGCGCAAACCCTAACGGCGACTGGATGAACAAGTGCATTATCATTGCCGACGACGAGGACAGCAACGATCACATGATGCAGGCCGAAAAAATAGGCAGCTACATCATGGACTCCGCGCCTTCGTACTACGTCAACAAAATATACTTAGATGCCTACGAACAGCAGTCTACATCGATGGGCGAGCGCTACCCCGACGTTACCGACGCTATCAACTCGGCAATATGCAGCGGCGCGCTGCTGGTGAACTACACCGGCCACGCCAACGACCAGTGGCTTTCGCACGAGCAGGTGGTCACCGTGAGCGATATAAAGCGCTGGAACAACCGCAACCGCCTGCCGCTGTTTGTTACTGCCACCTGCGAGTTCAGCCGCTTTGACAACCCCTACGTGCGCTCGGCCGGCGAGCAAGTGCTGTTCTTGCCCAACGGCGGCGGCATTGCTATGCTGTCGACTACAAGGCTGGTATTCTCCAGCGCCAACGCTGCGCTTAACCAAAAATTCATTGAGGAGTTTTTCAGAAAAGACGCTTCCGGCAGCTATGCCCGAATAGGCGAAATGGTAAGGCGTACCAAAAATGCTTCGACCACAGGGGTAAACCAGCTCAACTTTTCGCTGCTTGGCGACCCTGCGCTCATGCTCCATTTTCCATCGCTCACGGCGCAAACAAGCCACATCAACGGCATCCCATACGCTACCCCCGATACGCTAAAAGCTTTGGCCAAAGCCAGCATCAGCGGCGCCGTGAACAGCGGAAGCTCAACCGATACGCTTTACATCAGCATTTTCGACAAGGAGCAGCGCAAGCAGACGCGCGGCAACAGCGGACAAACACCGTTTACCTACCGCACGCAAAGCAGCCTGCTGTACAAGGGTAAGGTGTCGGTCAATAACGGGTTGTTTACCGCCAGGTTTATCGTGCCGCAGGATATTGCGCCCAGCTACGGCAACGGGAAAATAACCTACATGGGTAAGGCCGGCGGCAAGCTGGTAGCAGGCAGCAGCCTTGTACCCGTAGGCGGCACAAGCAGCAACGCCGTAACGGACACCACGCCGCCAAGCATACGCATGTACATGAACGACGAGCGCTGGATGCCCGGCGGTACCACCACCGAATCGCCTACCTTCATTGCCCTGCTTACCGACAGCAGCGGCATCAACATTACGGGCAACGGCGCGGGGCGCGACATCATGCTCCGATTGCAGCAAAACAACAAATCATACATCCTGAACAGCTACTACACCGCCAATACCGACAGCTACACCTCGGGGCGCGTAGAATTTCCTATCCCGCCGCTGGAAAAAGGGGCATACACTGCTACGCTCAAGGTGTGGGACGGGGGCAACAACTCTGCCGAACAAAGCATCGAATTCAGGGTAGCCGACGACGAGCGATTTACGCTAAGCAGGGCGCTAAACTACCCTAACCCGTTTACGCAAAAAACGGCTTTCTTCTTTGAGCACAACCGCCCCTACACAGACATGGAGGCGCTTATACAGATATTCACCATCTCCGGAAAGCTGGTCAAAACCATACGCTACAGCGTCCCGCAGAGCAGCATTTCGCTGCGTAGCGCCCCCATTGAGTGGGACGGGCGCGACGACTATGGCAGCAAGCTGGGACGAGGCGCCTACCTCTACAAGCTCAAAGTGCGCTGTAGCAACGGCGAATATGCAGAAAAAGTTGAAAAGTTAGTAGTCCTAAATTAATGCTTCACGCTACGCCATTTGGATTTTGCAACCTTAAATACTTTTTCTATATTTGCACCACCATATGTAAAAAGAGATGATTTTTTTTATTTAATGCAGGATACGTTTTTTAATGCTACCAACTTTATGCAATCGACTTCTCCTTTTAGGAGTACTGCTGCTGCCATTTTATGCTGCGGCGCAAACAGGAAGTGAGGATTTTAACCCCAATCAGGATTTTAATCCTATCCTTGTTGCAGTGCCTATCATCAACATCGCCCCCGATGCTCGCTCCTCCGGCATGGGCGACATAGGCGTAGCAACATCTCCCGACGTTTACTCCCAGCATTGGAATGCTGCAAAATACCCCTTTGCCAAGTCCCAGCTGGGCTTTGGCCTATCCATCACGCCGTGGCTGGCAACGCTGGTAAAGGATGTTCAAATTAACTACGGCAGCCTCTACTACCGCTTCGACGACAGGCAAAGCATAAGCACTTCCATCCGCTACTTCTCAATCGGCAAGATGGATATCATGAGCAACGAGGGGCATTTTATTACAAACGTAGCGCCCAACGAATTTTCTATCGACTTAGCTTACGCCCGACGCTTTGGCTACCATATCTCGGCCGCGCTCACAGGTCGCTACATCCGCTCTGACCTTACAGGAGGGCTTCTGAGCGCTGGTGGAGGTGGAACCAGCGAGGTGATTTCGCCGGCAAACGCCTTTAGCGTCGATATGGCTGTTTACTACCAAAATGACCACGACGACAACAGCTACGCATGGGGAATTACCATGACCAACTTGGGAACAAAAGTAACGTACATCAAAGAAAACTCCGAAAAATATTTTCTTCCGGCAACCCTTCACGTAGGAGGACAATACACCTTTAACGTAGACGCCGACAATAGCGTTATGCTGGGATTGGAGCTTAGCAAGCTGCTGGTGCCTACGCCGCCCGTCAGAGATGCAGATGGGCAGATAACGCGGGGCAAGAACCCTTCGGTAGGAATAATCGAAAGCTGGGTTCAGTCTTTTTACGATGCTCCCTACGGATGGAAAGAAGAGCTGAGCGAAATTATAGTAGGCGGAGGGGCAGAGTACGTTTACCGAGGGCTGTTCTCTGCGCGCATGGGCTACTATCACGACTCCAAGCGCAAGGGCAACCGCCGCTACCTGACCTTTGGCGCCGGCATTAAGTATAACTTCATGGGGCTGGACATTTCGTACCTGTATCCCTTTACCACAACCGACCCGCTATCGAATACGCTGCGCATATCGCTACTCTTCGATTTCAACCTGCAATACCAGCGCAGCAGCGACGAAAACCGCTACCGTTAAAGCATGGCAACAACCACTTTTCCCTTTCGCATAGGCAGCGGCTACGATGTGCACCGCTTAGCCGATGGGCTGGAGTTTTGGCTGGGCGGCGTAAAAGTAGAGCACGCCAAGGGCGCTGTTGCCCACTCCGATGGCGACGTAATCATTCACGCGCTGTGCGACGCGCTGCTGGGAGCAGCCAACCTGCGCGATATAGGCTACCACTTCCCCGACGACAGCCCCGAATACAAGGGCATTGACAGCAAAATCTTGCTCGCCCAAACCATGAGCATGCTCCGCAAAAAAGGCTACGAGCTGGGCAACGCCGACGTCGTGCTGTGCCTCCAGCGCCCCAAGGTCAAAAATCTCATCCCCGCCATGCAGCAATGCCTTGCCAAAGCTATGCAAACCGACATAGACAACATCTCCATAAAAGCTACCACCACCGAAACGCTCGGCTTTGTGGGACGCGAAGAAGGAGTTGCTGCCTACGCCACCACGCTGCTAATGAAAACAAGCTGTACGTGAACACAATATCGTTCGCCAAATTCAGAAGCTCAACCTTGTTTTAAATATCTGCACCCCATAGCCTTAATATTTTGTTGATAATTGCACTCTCCAAAATTCGTTTCACAAGAAAGTTAAGTTGTAATTTCGTGTGTTCAAAAGCCGCCTGTCAAAAATGAACGTAAGGTTTCTTACCAGCTC
>JAIRXY010000281.1 GCA_031268055.1 Prevotellaceae bacterium
AGGTGGAAAATGGGTAGCTATAAAACCGGATTGATGCACCTTATTCCGGCAAAGAGAGAAAAAAATCTATCTTCATCCGTTCAATCCGTGTCATCCGTGTGCTATCCTTGACGGCATAGGGATTTCATTTTCCAAAATCCTGCCAATCCTGATTCCGGCAATAAGAAAAAAATCTGTCTTCATCCGTTCAATCCGTGTCATCCGTGTGCTATCCTTGACGGCATAGGAATTTCATTCAAAAATTTCCCACGCTCCCTCTTGTTATTGCAAAAAAAAGTGTATTTTTGTATGCAGTAGTTGAATATAACCGCAAAACGACACTAAAACAGAAGCAACGCTATGAGCAAGCTCACCAGCAAAAAAAAGGTAGCCGGCGACTCTACCCCTAAAAGCAAAGCCAAAGAAGCCAAAGAAGCCGTGTACATGAATCCGCTGACGGACTTTGGATTTAAGAAGCTATTCAGCGATGTAGAGGTGCTGCCTCCCTTTTTGAACGCCACCATCTGGCCGGACAGCCCCATTGTTAAGGTAGAGCTTCGCCCCACCGAGCAGCTGGGCGATTGGGAGTCGGAGCGCAGGGCTGTTGTTGACCTGCTGTGCACCAACGAGCGCGGCGAATTTTTTCTGGTTGAGATGCAGTACGCGCCGCAGAAACACTTTGCGGAGCGGCTGCTGTTCTACTCCTCCTTTTTGGTACGCAATCAGGCGCCCAAGGGAAAGAAATGGAATTACGAGCTAAAGGCCGTTTACGTCCTGTCGCTCTTGAACTTTAGGCTGGACATAGCGGGGCTTGACGAGCAGCAGGTTATCAGCAGGGTGTGCCTGATGGAGGAGCGTGTCCACGTTAAATTTTCGGACAAGCTGCGGTTTATTACCATTGAACTGCCCAAGTTCCAGAAGAAGGCAAACGAGCTGGAGACCAACATCGACCATTGGCTTTACTACCTAAAGAACATGAATCGCTTAAAGGAGGCTCCGGCAACGGCGAAGGAGAGCAGCGTTTTTCAGCGGTTATTTGACGTAGCACAGATAAACAAGTTAACCCCTAAAGAGATGGAAGCATACCACAAAAGCGTATTAGAGTACGACGACATTGTTGAGGCTCTTGACTACGAGCGGGAGCGCTACCAAGCCATAGGCGAAAAGCAAGGTGAAAAGCGAGGCAAAAAGCAAGGAATTGCCATTGGTGAAAAGCGAGGTGCGAAAAAAGTCTACACTGAGCTTGTTTTTAGCTTCTCCAAAACAGGCTTTCCTCCCGAAGAAATAGCCCGCTTTACAAAACTCTCCGTAAAGCGAGTGCAGACCATTTTGCAGAGCAAGAAATAATGTTGCCCCGACGCTTCACGTCGGGCTACCGAGATTCAACCCATTCGCGGGTTGCAGTTCAGGCGGATAGGCATGTCCCAAACCTGTCTGCCCCGCGGCAAGTCGCGAGTGGATTTCATTCAAAATTCAAAATTTCCCCGATGTTTTATTATGCTGTTTGCATAAGTTATGATTTTTTGGCCATTGTATGAACAAAAATTACGGGAAAAAATATATTTTTGCACATCTATTTACGCTATACATTTTTTTCAGCTGATGAATTGTTTAAAGATAGTAGATGATTTAGCTTTTACGCGGCCTGCGCCTGTACACGCCGCACTTTTTGTTGCGCAGCCCACAAGCTATAGCGAGCAGGCTGTTGCGCTTTACGCGTACACACACACTTCACTCGCTCACATCAGCCATCGGCTGAAAAGCACAAGTACTATAGCAAAAAAATTAGGGGCAGAAATCCTGCCCCCGCTTCGCTACGCACGGGGTATTCCGAAATCCTCATGGCAGGCCTCGACGCTTCCGGCGGCGGGGCTGCACTTTTTGCGGCTACCGCCAAGGCTTCCGGCGCTACGGCCCGCGCGAAGCCTGACGCGAAGCGGATTTTTTTGACCGGCAGGCAGAAAGGCAGCTACCCGAAAAGCCTCAACAGAGTAGGGGAAAAATAGTTATTTAACCAGCACATAAAAATGAAAAAGAGCATGAAAAAAATCTTTTTAAGGGTGGGCAACCTTTTGCCCACCGGCTGCAGCAGCAGGAGAAGTTGGCTGCTGCTTGCAGTGGCGACAATGACCTTTGCCGGCTGCTCCAAAAGCGATGACGAATCGCAGGCCGCCGCGGAAGCCACGCTGACCCTCACGCCGGCAGGGCAGACCACCATTGCCTTTGCGGCAGACGGCACAAGCGCCGACAACCTTACCTTTGGCGTTACCACCAACCAGAGCGAGTGGGATGCCGCTTCGAGCCATGCGTGGTGCACCGTGACCAAAACCGCATCCGGCTTTACGGTGAGCGCAGCGGCAAACGCCGCCACCACCGCGCCTGCGCCGGCAACCGTTACGGTAACGGCCGGCGAGGCTACGCCGGTAACAATTAGCGTAACGCAGGCTGCTGCCGCCACCGCCGCGCCCGCGCTAACCCTCACGCCGGCAGGGCAGACCGCCATTACCTTTGCGGCAGACGGCACAAGCGCCGACAACCTTACCTTTGGCGTTGCCACCAACCAGAGCGGGTGGAGCGCCGCTTCGAGCCAGACGTGGTGCACCGTGACTAAAACCGCATCCGGCTTTACGGTGAGCGCAGCGGTAAACACCACCACCACCGTGCCTGCACCGGCAACCGTTACGGTAACGGCAGGCAAGGCTACGTCGGTAACAATTAGCGTAACGCAGGCAGCAATTGCCATTGCCATTGATGAGATGGTCTTTGTGCCGGGCGGCGAAGCCACGCTAAGCGGTACGCGGGTGGCCATTGATAGCTTCTACATTGGCAAGTACGAAGTAACGCAAAAGCAGTGGGTGGAGATAATGACAACCCTACCTGCTTATGCTTCCGCCCCCTGGCCGGGCACCACCAAACCGAGCAACAGCTACGGATTAGGTGACAACTACCCCGCCTACTATGTAAGCTGGGAAGATGTTCAAATTTTTATAGCCCAGCTAAACCAGCTTACCGGCAAGCAGTACCGCCTGCCCACCGAAGCAGAGTGGGAGTACGCAGCGCGCGGCGGGCAGCAGACGCACAGTTACGCGTACAGCGGCAGCAATACTATTTATGACGTAGCGTGGTATGTGGGTAATTCGGGTAACCCGGCCAAGGCTCACCCAGTAGGCACAAAGGCTGCCAACGAGCTGGGAATTTACGACATGACCGGCAATGTTAATGAGTGGTGCAGCGATTGGTATGGTGGTACATATCCATATCCACGTGGCGTTAATAATCCTACAGGCGCTATAAGCGGCTCCAGCCGTGTGTATCGGGGCGGCGGCTGGGGCACCAATGTGGACGAATGCCTCGTGTCTGACCGCAGCTACGGCGATCCTGCCAATCGCTTCGGCGACCGCGGTTTCCGCCTGGCCTGTAGCTCCAGGTAAGCTGGCAGGGGAGGTTTTGCAGGGTTGGCGCGGGTTCATGCCTTTTGTCCAAATCCAAGATTTACAGGATTTTGGGCTCGTGCAGGATTTCACTCCAACCCTCGCAATAGCCGGCTGTACCGTAGAAGCGCGGCATTGCCACGTCTCTACAGCGTAAAGCGTAGAGATGTAGCTTACCGTTTGTTGTAACCCTAACAGGGTTTAAAACCCTGTTAGGGTTGATGTTAGGGTTAAGGCTGCGGAGAGCGAATGGCTCGAAGAGTCAGCTTTCCATAACCGCAGGTAAGCGCAGCGCAGCCTGCGGTTATGGAAGTAACGCCCTTCGGGCGGGGGCTCTTAGATTGATGTGGACTGTAAGCTCGAAACGACGGGCATATGCCAAACGAACCAAGCTGAAAGGCAGGAGTCCGGCAGCAATACAGCTGTCTTTTTTTTAGGGGGTAACTTTTGAAAAATTGAAAATTGTATTTATAATATGCTTATTATAAATAATATACAAATTTGACTCGTCATTTTTTCATGTTTGTCGGTCAATAGTGAAAAAATATATAAAAGTAAACCAAAATGCAACCTTGCCTTCATGTCAGATTTTCCGGCTGCAAAAGGTATGGCAAGGAAAAGCCGCCGCAATCCTTATTTGCAGATATTTTGAGGAAGCTCTGATGTTTGAACATTGCACCCTGAACAAAACCGCTTCTCAGTTAGGTATTACGAACAGGGAATCACGAGTACAGCGCGCTCCAAAATTTTTCCCCCGCAGCGCCTGCCCAAAAAGCGTAGCCATTTGTAGCTATCCGGCTTTTGAGCTGTTTGACGTTTTAGCCGGTTGGTAGCGCTAAGAGATGAATGGAGAAAGCATTTTTTGCGCACTTTTTCGAAAAAATTCGATTGGTTGAGAAAAATATGCTATTTTTGCAGCCTGAGGTATCAGCAGGTAAAAGAGATATATCTGATTTAGAGAAATTCAGAAATATCCTCCTTGCATACGCGGCGCGCCGGATAAAATGTTGCTCAACTACCAACCGCCTCTCGACAAGGTTTCGACGATGAAAAGGCGCGGCAAAGTTGTGCGCTTGAAAAAGGGTTTGTACGTGGTTTCGAGCAAGATTAGCCGCAAGCCTGTAATTTCGCGCAAAGCTGATTGTCAACCACTGATACGAAAATAATCCGGTAATGTATTGAATCTTGATATAATTTATGTTCAAGCAAAAAGGTGGGAGAATACCGTTCCAATCTCACAAATCAGAGATTTTGCCGGCTCGCTACTTTCTAAAAGAGCCAAGAAAGGAATCTTTATTACAACCTCAAGCTATCCAAAAGGAGCATACGAGTTTGTGGGTAGTATTGAGCAAAAAATTGCGCTAATAGACGGAAACGATTTGTCTGAATTGATGATAGAGCACAATGTTGGCGTTTCAACAAAAGTAACTTACGAAGCCAAAAAAATTGATAGCGATTATTTTGAGGAATAAGCGTTATCCAACTAATTTTTCAAAGTATGCTCCATTTCCTCATTATTTTGCATCCCCAACAGGCCTTGTGGCGTAGCTTGCAGCCGTCTATTTTTGCCGCTGCGCTGCTGCTACGAGTAAAAAAATTGAGATTCGGTGTTTGACGTCTACAACTTCTAATTCGCTACTAAAATATGAAAAGGCTACTATGCATTATTGGCGTTTTGACGCTATACGCCGCCGGAGCAGCTTCGCTATACGCCGCTGCTCGTCGCGATTCGGTCAAAACGGGGTGGAATTTCGGCGTGCTGCCTGCCGTTTCGTTCGACAGCAACCTTGGATTTCAGTACGGCGGGCTGATTAACCTTTTTTACTTTGGCAACGGCAGCGCCTACCCCAGCTACCTCCACTCCATATACGCGGAGGTTTCGCAGTACACCAAGGGGACAACCGTTTTCCGCACCTACTACGACTCAAAGTACCTGCTATCCGGCCTACGTACTACAATTGATGTGGCGTACCTCACCGACAAGATGATGAAGCTGCACGGGTTTAACGGCTATCAGGCGGCCTACCACGCCGACTACCTGAAAAAATATGGCGAGGGATTTTACAGCTACGACCGTAAGCTGTTCCGCATTGTGAGCAGCTTGCAGGGAAGCATTAGCGAACAACTGAGCTGGGTGGCGGGCATAGACTTGTACTCGTACAAAACAGGAGCGGTAGACCGCGGAAAGCTTAAGCTGCAGGACGATTCTACCGCATACGAGTACTACGTGCGCTACAACGGTATTAAAAGCGACGAGGCGAGCGGGGGCACACACCTCTACTTCAAAGGCGGGCTGATTTACGACACCCGCGACTTTGAGCCTAACCCCATGCGGGGCTTGTGCACCGAGCTGCTGCTGCTATTTTCGCCGGATTTGGCGGGGCGGGGCAATACGCACGCCAAGCTGTCGCTGGTGCATCGACAGTTCTTCACCATTATGCCGCAGACGCTATCGTTTGCGTATCGCGTAGGCTATCAGGGGACGCTGTTTGGCAGCACGCCGTGGTACTTGCAGCAAAACTTTCACGTGCTCATGCTGCGCAAAACCCTGTCCGAGGGGCTGGGGAGCAACAGCACCATGCGCGGCGTAGTGCGCAACCGCATTGTGGGCGACGGAATAGCCTTTGCCAACGCCGAGCTGCGCTGGAAGTTTGCGCACTTCAGGCTTATCCGGCAAAACTTTTACGTGGCTACCAACCCTTTTGTGGATCTGGGCATGTCGGTGCAGCCCTACCGCAAAAGCGAGCTGGCGCAAATGCAGGAAAGCATTAACCGGTACTCTGCCGACCCTCCAACGCTGGTTGCGGGAAGCAAGGAAGCGCTGCATACATGCGCTGGTATTGGCATGCAGATTGTTATGAATCAAAATTTTATAGTATCGGTGGATGTTGGCAAGGCGTTGGATGAGCGTGACGGCAGCATCGGCACGTACGTGGGATTAAACTATATTTTTTGACAAAAAAATGCTGCATGGATTGGATTGGTAAGGAGCAACCTGCTGCTATTTGCTTAGCAATACCTGTCTACTAACTCTATCGCCTTGTTGGGGCAAATATCCACACATTCTCCGCACCCTGTACATTGCCGGGGGTCGTTTACAAAGGTAACGACTTTTCCTACCACTTCGCAGGTTACCAAAGCGCAGCGCCTGCAAATTTGCACGCAGCAGCTGCAATTATTGCATTTATCCTCAATAACATCTGCTATCAAGCTCCTTTTATTCCAAAACATAGCTACAAAATTTTGATGCAAGGCCAAGTTAACAAAATTCTTGTCTACTATTGAAGACAACTGAGGTAGAGAAATATTTTACACGGGGAGGGTGATTCTTTGTACTTGGCCGGAAAATTTCTTTTGAGAAAGGCGTTGATGTCATTAGAGGAATAGCAAAGCAACAAATGGAAGATGGTTAAAAAACACATGGGAGTAAAATTGAGAAGCTGCGTTAGCAACTTCTCAATCAATATTTTTCGGCTAATCATCTATTCCGATAAATTCACCGGCGGAGCTGAACTTTAAATCCATGTTGTTGGACAAGCCAACTTCGTAACCGTAGCGCTCCCTTGCAGCAGGCAATAAAATTAGGCGGGCTAATTTTCTCACTTTGCTTTCTTGTACCTTTTACGTAGTCAATAGTCTACCCTTTCTTCGATAATTGCGCCGTCGGACTTAACCACCAGCTTGACTTCCACTTCGCCGCGCTCCATTTCGATTTTGTAGAAAGTCTCCGTACCCCGCTGTATTTTGTCAATATCTTCAAAGTCGTACTTTGGGTACTTGCTTTCGGCGACGTTTCTAACAACGGCGGGCAGCTCCGAGCGGTAAATTTCTTCAACAATCATCATCAGCGCTCCCTTTGAATCGTAGAAAGCCTTGAAATCGCGAAACTTCACATCAAACTCCACCTCGTAAATGTCGTTGGCGGCCTCCCATTCCACGCTGTGCGCCTTCGGAAAATCCGTCAGAAATTTTTGCTGAAGATTTGCAGGCGGAGTAACATCGCGCGAGTGGGATGCTTTGTACGTTTTGATTGCCTGAGCAATTTCTTCGTTGGAGTATTGGGTAGAAATTGCCGGATTTTGTGCAGCGGCTGTCTGCACGAAGAGCAGGCTTGCCGCCATGCTTAGGGTTTTTAGTAGCCTCATTTTTTGACCTCCTGTTTTTAGTAGATTAGCGTTAACATAAATTCTCATGGCGACAAAGCTACAGCGCTATTCTGGAAAGATTTGGGAAAAAATGCACCCATAGCAACTGTAAACTAATATTTGCTATATTTGCACTTATGGAAAGATTAATCCCGTGAAAAAACAATGAAAACAAGATTAAACCCGCTTAACGACTATTTGTTCATGAAGTACATGGGCGAGAAGGGAGATGAGGAGCAGCTCGCGGCCTTTCTCAACGTTGTTTTGCAGAAGACAAACAGGCACGGCATTAGGTCGATAGAAATTATCGAAAACAAAGCCATGTCCGCCGAAATTATAGGCGACAAGTCCAGCATTTTGGACGTGCGCGCAACCTTAGATGACGGCACGAAGGTAAACATTGAAGTCCAGCTCCGCAACCTGTACAATATGGACAAGCGAAGCCTGTTTTACTGGAGCCGCGAGTACACCCGCGGCATTGTTGCCGGTCAGGACTACGGTGACCTGCCAAGCGTTATAGCCATTAACATTATCAACTTCAACCTTATCAAAGTTGACGCGGTGCACACCAGCTTTCACCTGTGGGAAGACCACCACAAAGACTGCCTGCTTACAGACGCGCTGGAGGTGCACTTCATTGACATGGTAAAATTCAGGGAGCTGCGCGAAAAAGATATTGTGAACAACGAATTACACCGTTGGCTAACATTTTTTGATAAGAATACAAATAACCAAGTATTAAAGGAGGTACTCAACATGGATATAGCGATACAGAAAGCCCAGCAAAAAATCACGTTTGTATCCCGTGACAAGGAGGCATTGCGCGCCTACCAGATGCGGGAGATGGCATTATCAGATTTCACCAGCGGCATAAACGGCGCCCTTGAGGAGGGACGTCGGGAGGGACGTCGGGAGGGACATGAGGAGGGACATCGAGAGGG
>JAIRXY010000305.1 GCA_031268055.1 Prevotellaceae bacterium
AAGGCCATTTCTACCTCGCTTGTGCCAATGCCAAAGGCAATGCAGCCAAACGCTCCGTGCGTGGCCGTATGGCTATCGCCGCAAACAATAGTCATCCCGGGCTGGGTAAATCCAAGTTCAGGCCCAACGATGTGCACTATGCCGTTGTACTCTGTGTTTAAGTCAAAGATGGTAATGCCATTATCCTTACAATTTTTGCGTAGCGCTTCAAGCGCTTTCCGCGACGCTTCTTCCTTGACGGGAAGGTGCTGGTTGAGCGTGGGGGTGTTGTGGTCGGGGGTGGCGGTTACCTGCTGCGGACGAAAAACCTCAACGCCCCGCCTGCGCAGGCTGCCAAAAGCTTGCGGGCTGGTAACCTCATGAATCAGCTGCCGGTCGATGTACAGCACGTCGGGGCCGTCGGCGATAGATTCAACAATATGTTGCTCCCAAATTTTGTCAAAAAGAGTTTGCATCATTTTACAATTTGAAATCCTTACTTCAACGCTTTTCCTACTGCGTCCAAAAATGCTTCAACCGACGCTTGAACTATATCTGTGTTAGCGCCAAATCCATAGTAGAATATGCCCTTGTAGTCTATCGACATGTGCACCTTGCCAATATCGCTGCTACCACGCGTAATTGTTTGTATAACAAAATCTTCGAGATGAATCTTTTGCTTAACAATGCTGCGCACGGCGTTGAGCGAGGCGTCAACAGGCCCGTTGCCCAAGCTGGCCTCGGTGAGCTCCTGCCCGTTGTAGCTAAGCGTTACGGTGGCGGTGGCTTGCAGATTTTTTCCACAGAAAACCTGTAAACCAACGAGGCGAATGCTTTTATCAATAATTCTATCGCGGTCTACCAGCACCATCAAATCGTCATCGTTAATTTCTTTCTTCTTATCTGCCAGCTCAAGAAAGCGCAGGTAAATTTCATCAAGCTCAACCTTAGAAAGCTTTACCCCTATTGACTCCAATCGATGCTTTAAGGCAGCACGTCCGCTGCGGGCGGTGAGTACGATGGACGACTGGCTGAGCCCTACGTCTTTGGGGTTGATAATTTCGTAGGTTTCGCGCTTTTTCAGGAACCCGTCCTGATGAATGCCGGAGGAGTGCGCAAAGGCGTTGCGCCCCACAATGGCCTTGTTGGGCTGCACGGGCATGCGCATGAGCGTGGACGTTAAGCGGCTGGCAGGCACTATTTTTTTGCTGTTGACGTCGGTGTACAAGCCCAGCTTTTTGTGGCTTTTCAAAATCATGACCACCTCCTCAAGGGAAGTGTTTCCGGCGCGCTCGCCAATGCCATTTATGGTTACCTCCACCTGCCGCGCTCCGTTGAGGATACCGGAGATGGTATTCGCCGTGGCCATCCCCAAATCGTTGTGGCAATGCGTGCTGAGTATGGCCTTGTGAATGTTGGGTACATGCTCGATGAGGTACTTGATTTTAGCGCCGTATTCGTGCGGCAGCGTGTAGCCTGTGGTGTCGGGAATGTTGATGATGGTAGCGCCGGCGGCAATAACAGCCTCCACCACGCGGGTGAGGTACTTGTTGTCAGTTCGTCCGGCATCTTCGGCGTAGAACTCCACCTCGCCCACCAAGTTACGGGCAAACGCAACCGCTTTTACGGCGCGCTCTATAATTTCGTCCGGCGTTGAATTAAACTTATACTTTATATGAAAATCAGAAGTGCCAATGCCTGTGTGGATACGCCCCTGCTTGGCAAACTTGAGGGCGGCAGCGGCAACCTCAATGTCTTTTTCGACGGCGCGCGTGAGGGCGCAAATAGTGGGGTTAGCTACCGCCTTGGATATTTCGACCACCGAGCTAAAATCACCCGGGCTGCTCACCGGAAATCCTGCCTCGATAACATCCACCCCCAGCGATTCGAGCATGCGGGCTACCTCTATCTTCTCAACAGTGTTGAGCTGACATCCGGGAACTTGCTCGCCGTCGCGCAAGGTGGTGTCAAATATGTAGACTTTTTCTTTCATAAAATAAATTAGGCTACTGAGGTTTGCTTCCTCTAATGTGTCCCTCTCTTTCTGCAATTACTCTATCTGCTCTGTGCAATAATTATTTCACAGAGCGCCACAGAGGGTATCTCAATTAATTATTTTTCATTACTTTAGCTGCTGAATTGCTCCGTTTATCTTCAGCTTTATTACCTCAATATTTTCCAGCCCGTCGTTGTCCACCACCTTGACGGCAATGTGGTGAACGCCTGCCCTAAAGCTGTACCGCTGCACACCCTCTCTGTCCATGATGACCGACGGCTTGAAGCCTTTCTCCTCGCTATACTCAAAATCCCAGCTGTAAAATTCAATGCCGGATGTACTTTTGCCTGTCACAGCAAACTCTATTTCGTGGATGCCGCTTGCCTCGCGCGACCGCTCGTTTACCTCAAACGATATGTTTGGCTTTTTGGAAACGGGAATAATGCTATCTACCGTGATGAGCTTGATGACAATATTTTCCTGATTTTTCAGCCGAGCGGCCTCCTGCACCGCGCCCTTGCCGAACGAAAACGCAATAATATACCCAACCGGCTTTCCGGCTTTTGCCCTTTTCTCAAAGCCTGTTTTGTCGAACTGCTTGGCGGATACCGAGAAGTTCTTTACCACGTTTACGCCTACCCCCTCCGACCGCTTTACCTGCACCGGCGCGCCATCGGCTGCTGCGCCGTCCACGCCGGCATCGCCGCCCTTTTTGCTGTGCGGAACGCCGCCAAGCTGCCCGATAATCCAGCTCTCAAACTCGAAGGCATCCTTGCTGCGTAGCGTATCGTAATCATACTTGTGCAGCTGGAGCGTGTAGGAGTTGGCGTATAAGCTGGTGAACAGGTCGGTTTGCTGGTGTAGGCGCAGCTCGGTAACCTTCACCGCCTGCACCGACTGGTCAATGCCTATCCACTTGCGGTTGAGCTTGTCGGCAACGGCAATGGTAGTGCCTCCGCCCATAAAAGGGTCAAGCACAAGGTCGCCCTCATTGCTGGCGCACTTGACAATGCGCTCCAGCAGCGCGAG
>JAIRXY010000002.1 GCA_031268055.1 Prevotellaceae bacterium
AAGCAGCACGCTAAGAAATCCCTCCAGCACGTCGTAGTTGGCCTTGTTGCGAAGCAGCCGCTTCAGGGCGTAGTCAAAGGAGATAAGCGCCCTGCTGTTGCTTTTCGCTGCTTTGCTGGTTTTTGTAGTTTTCATGATGAGTAGCGTTTATGCCCGAAAGGTACGAATTTTTTTTGAATGAAAATTCTCAATCGTAATCAAGGTCTAACTTTTGCTTCAGCGACGCCAGCAGGGGGTTTTGCTCTACCATAAACTTGTAGCAGTTTTCGTTGCCGTAAGGTTTGGCCGACTTAGCCGGAGCTTCTTCTACCTGCAGCTCCACTTCTACCTGCGCGTTGTGCAGGCGCTGCCGAAGGTAGTATACAAGCGTTTCCTTTTCTTGCCCCACATCTCTCAAGATAATGTCGTTATCCAGTTTCATGGAGATGGTGTGCCTGTCGTCCCTGATGGTTTTGGCGGCGCTAAGTACGGCATTTTTCACCCTTGCTTTTTGCTCGGGCAGCGCCAGGGCGTACTGCTGGCATACCTCTTGCAGCTGCTTGTCGGTGAAGTCCTGTGCGGTGTCTACCGGCTTCTCGGCGGCGCTGGGGGTGGCAGCAGGGGGAGGTGTTTTTTCGGGCATGCTGCTCATCGCGCTTTTTATCTGCACGGTTTTTGGTGGCTCCGCGGCAGGCTTATGCGCTATCGGCGGGTTTGCCGGACTTTGTACGGTAGCGGGAGCAGGGCTTACGGCAGCTGCCGACGCTGCCGCAGTTGGCGCAGCAGCCGCTACAGGTGATTGGGCTACGTCAGGCTTTTTTTTTTCGGCGCACAGGTACGAAATTTGCAGCAGGCACAGCTCTACGTGCAGGCGCGGATTACCGCTGGCTTTGTAGCCCACATCGCAGCGGTTGGCGAGGCTGAGCGCCTCAAACAGGAAGTAGGCGTCGCAGCTGACGGCCTGCTCGCGGTACATTGCCTTTATGGAATCGCTGGCCTCGAGCAGCGATACGGTTTGCGCGTCCTTGCACACGAGCAGGTCGCGGAAGTGAGAGCACAAGCCGGCGATGAAGTGCTGCCCCTCGAATCCTTTCGACAGGATTTCGTTAAAAATAAGCAGCGCCTCGGTGTAGCTGCACTTCAAAAATGCGCTGGTGAGCTTGAAGTAGTACTCGTAGTCGAGCACGTTGAGATTTTCTATCACCTTGGCGTAGGTAAGCTCATTGCCGCAGAACGACACCACTTGGTCGAATATGGAAAGCGCGTCGCGCATGGCGCCGTCGGCTTTTTGGGCGATGATGTGCAGGGCGGCGTCTTCGGTGGTAACGCCTTCGCTCTGCGCAATCATTTTGAGGTACTCCACCGTATCTTCCGTCCGTATGCGGCTGAAATCGTAAATCTGGCAGCGCGACAGGATGGTGGGGATAATCTTGTGTTTTTCGGTTGTGGCCAGGATAAAAACGGCGTGCAGCGGCGGCTCCTCCAGCGTTTTGAGAAAAGCGTTGAACGCCGTTGTCGAGAGCATGTGCACCTCGTCGATGATGTATACGCTGTACTGCCCCACCTGCGGCGGAATGCGCACCTGCTCTATGAGCTGGCGAATGTCTTCCACCGAGTTGTTCGAGGCCGCGTCGAGCTCGTGTATGCTGTACGAGCGCCCCTCGTTGAACGAAAGGCAGCTCTCGCAGTGGTTGCACGCCTCCAGCTCGGGCGTAGGGTTGGTGCAGTTGATGGTTTTTGCAAAAATACGGGCGCAGGTGGTTTTGCCCACGCCGCGCGGTCCACAAAAAAGGTAGGCGTGCGCCAGATGCTTGCGGACAATGGAATTTTTGAGCGTGGTTGTAATGGAGGATTGTCCCACCACCGACGCAAATACTTGCGGGCGATACTTTCGCGCTGATACTACAAACTCATCCATTGATTTTTACCTTTTTATCATTCTGTTGTTTACCATTTTTGAAAAGGCGAGCGGCGGCGCTGTCATCGTCCGCCCAGCTATCGTGGCCGCAAATGTACCATTTTTTGCGCTTTGCTGCAAGGCTTCTGTAAATAACAGGGAGATTTTGTTGATTTTTAATCGCTATTGTTAGATAAAAACGGCAAAAATAGCCATCTAAAACTTTTGCGACCTTGATTTTTATTCTCATGCGCTTGGAATTACGGCTATTTTCATGTAATTTTGCCCCCTCTCTGCTCTGCATTTTGAAGCGCAGGGAACGTATTTTGGTGTTAGTATAAACATTATTCATTCATTGTTATATGAAAACAATTATCAGCTTTTTATTCGGCGGAGTGTTGCTCTTGTCGATGTGTACGTCTTCTTCGGATAAGCTTGTCATTGAGGGACGTTTGACCGGATTGCAGGTTGGCGATACGGTTTTGGTGCATATTTACGGCGCTGACATGAGCCTCGTGGCCGGCGATACGGTTGCCGTAACCAAAAAAAATTACTTCCGCTTTGCGCAGACGCTTGCCCAGCCTCCATACCAAGCAAGGCTGTACTACTTTCCGGCGGATACCGCTGCCGACAGGCAGTCCAAAACGCTCGACCTTTTGTCGGCTACCGACAAACTGAAGGTACAGGGCGCTGCTACCGATTTTACCTATGCGCCCGTAGACGGTGGCTTCTACAGCAGCAAGGAGGTCAAAGAGTATGTACTCCAACAGGATAGCATATACAAGAGCATTCTGCTGCTGGAGGATTCCGTGAGGCAGGCCGAGCGACAGGGCGATACGGCTTTAGAAAACAGGCTCGACCAAAAATACTCGCAGCTGGCTGGGCTATTGGACGACGTGGAGGCTGCGTTCGTCCGGCAGCACCCCAACTTGGTGTACGCCGCCTACCTGTACTACTCCACATCTCGCTGGGAAACGCTGAAAAAAGTGCAAGAGCAGTACGACGCATTTACGCCCGAGCTCCAGCAGTCGGTGTACGGCGAGCTGATAAAGAAAAATATTGACAGGCGCGCAGCGGTAGCCGCCGGAGCGCAGCTGCCCGACTTTACAGTGGCGGATATTAACGGCAGCTCGCTATCCTCAGCCGACTTCAGGGGTAAGTACCTGCTGCTGGATTTCTGGGGCTCGTGGTGCATTTGGTGCAGAAAGGGCAGCCCAAAGCTCGTGAAGCTCTACAACGAGTACAAGAGCAAGAAGCTGGCTGTGGTAGGCCTTGC
>JAIRXY010000082.1 GCA_031268055.1 Prevotellaceae bacterium
GAGCGGAGTATATAAATTATACTCCGCTCTTTCTCTTTGATTCGGACTGAAGTGTCGTCGCTACGGCTTGTCGCATAGCCGGTCCGGATTGTCAACCAGCATAGGCTGAGTTTTTTTGCGTAAGCCAATTCAAAATTCAATTTTCAAAACCTCCAGTTTGGCTATCGGTGCGGTGATGTAGAGGTTGCCCATTGCAAGCAGGGCTGTGCCGTTGCCGTTGAGCTTTGCTACTTTGCCCATTGTGGTTTGTCCGGCTATGCGCACCGTGCTCCCAACGGCTATCTTGCCGCTTGCCTGCACGAGGATGCGCTGCTCCTTGTGGGGTATGCTTTCCTCCTCCTCATCATCATCATGATCATCATCATCATCGTGCTCTGGTTTTTCTTTCTTACGCCACTGCTGTTGTAGCGTTTGTAGTTCTTCTGCTTTGCGGCGAAGCAGCGCGTCGGTATCGCTCTCGTCCGGCGCTGCCATGCGCTGTGCAAAGCTGGCGAGTTGGCTGCGCGCCTCCCGCGTTTTTTCCTTTTCGGCCTGCGCCTCTTTTATGCTGCGGATGGTATTTTCGATTTGCTTATTGGCGTTAGCCAGCAACGCTTTTGCCTCGTCCTTTGCCTCGCTGATGATGCGCTTTCGCTCGCTTTGCAGCAGCGCCAGCTCGCGCTCAAGCCGCCCTACGAGCTCTTCAAGCCTCTTGCCGGTCTGCTTAACGTGCGCGCGCTTTTCCTCCCAATAGCGGCGGTCGCGTGCAATGACACGAAGGCTTTTGTCGAAGCTTGCGTGCTTGCCGTCCAGCAGGTCTCGCGCGTTGGCGATTACGTCGTCGGGTAAGCCAGCCTTTTTTGCAAGCTCAAAGGCAAACGAGCTGCCGGGCGCGCCAACCTCAAGCCTAAAGAGCGGCGACATTCTTTGCAAGTCGAAAAGCATGGCTCCGTTCTGCACGCCAGCGGCGCTGCCGGCAAAGTGCTTGAGGTTGGCATAGTGCGTGGTAGCTATGCCAAAGGCTCCGCTGCGCACCAGCGCCGCAAGCGTTGCCTCAGCAATGGCGCCACCCAGCTGCGGCTCCGTTCCCGCGCCGAGCTCGTCGAGCAGCGCCAGCGTTTTTGCGTTGGCGTGACGTAGAAAGTGCTTCATGCTTTGCAGGTGCGCGCTGTAGGTGCTCAGGTCGCTCTCCAGAGACTGCTCATCGCCGATGTCAATGAAGATGGCGTCGAAAATACCCGCCTCTGAGTCCTCCGAGGCGGGAACAAGAAAGCCGCATTGCAGCATGTACTGTAGCAAGCCTGTTGTTTTTAGGCAGGCCGACTTGCCGCCGGCGTTTGGCCCCGATATGAGCAGCCAACGCTTGTCGGAGGTGAGCCGTAGGTCGAGCGGCACAACGCTTTTTCCTTCCCTTTTTAGCGCCGCCTCAAGCAGCGGGTGTCGCGCGCTGCGCCACCCTACAGATGGGCTATTGGTCAGCGCGGGCTTCGTTGCCCCAATGCTTGAGGCAAAAAGCGCCTTGGCGCGGATGAAGTCAACGCGCGCTACCAGCTCGGCGGCCAGCGCTACTTGCGGCAGGTAGGGGCGGAGAAAAGCGGCAAAGGCAGTGAGAATGCGCACTACCTCGCGCTTCTCGGCAAAGCCCAGCTCCCGCAGGCGGTTGTTGAGCTCCACCACCTCCGCAGGCTCAACGAACGACGTTTTGCCGGTGGCCGATTCGTCCAGCACAAGCCCTGTCACCTTGCGCTTGCAGCTTGCGGTGACGGGAATCACCGTGCGCCCGTCGCGCAGGCTCACCTCGGCGCTTTCCTCTACGTAGCCGTCGGCCTGCGCCTGCTTGAGGATGGCCTGCATGCGCCGCGAGACTAACAGCTGCACCTCGGCTGCCTGTCGGCGCAGCTGCTGTAGCGTGGGCGAGGCGTTATCCTTTATCTTTCCGAATGCGTCGATGATGGCGGCAACGCCTTTGCTCACCGGCTCCAGCGTTTGCACAGGCTGCACCAGCGCAGACAGGCGAGGGTAGCAGGCGCCGACGGATTGCTTCGCAAAAAAAGCCGCAAGGCTGCCGGCCGTATCTGCCATTTGCGCAAGCGCAACCAGCTCTGGCTCGTCGAGGTAAGCGCCGTCAATGTCGGCTTTGCCTATGAAGTGGAGCACGTCAACGTATCCGCTTTGCGGAAACGAGGCGTCGAGCGCACAGATACGCTGCATTTCGTCCGTTTGCTCCAGCTGCTCCTGCATAGCCTCAAAGCTGGTGCAGAAGCTTGCCTCGGCCAGCAGCTCGCAGGCGCGCGAGGTGGCGCACCGGCTCTGCACCATAGCGCGAATGCTGTCAAAGCCCAGCTTTGCCTCAAAGGTAGCAGGGTAGACGCTGCTTTTGGTAGGTATGTTTTCTGTTTTCAAGGTGGCGTGAATGTTGAATCTTGTGAACGGATTGCAGGGGTGCACGGTTGCGCATGATTCCTCTCAGGCAATTTTCCTGCTATTTTTTTATTGCTTTTCTTGCACGATTTTGGGCGCAAAGGTACAAAATGCTGCAATCTTTCACAACTTTCCGTACATTATCTACATGATGGTAAGCGGCTTATAACTCAAAAATTCCTACGGCTTACCATTTTGCTGCTTTTTTCTGCTCAACTTCAAATTCAGCATCTCCACCAGCAGCGAAAAGGCTATGGCAAAGTAGATGTACCCTTTCGGTACTTCCGAAACTTCCCTCCCAAGGATGCTGAGGTGCGATAGATGGCCGGCCTCAATAATTAGCGTAACGCCAATGAGTATCAAAAATGACAGCGCAAGCATTTGGACAGAAGGATGTTGATTGACAAATCGGCTCACCTGCCCCGAAAAAAGCAGCATGATGGCCACAGCCACAGCCACGGCCAGCACCATAATGGCCAGCGCGCCATGCGCGCCAAAATCGCTGACGCTCACCATGCCCACGGCGGTGAGTACGCTGTCGAGCGAAAAGATGATGTCCAGCATAACGATTTGGGCAATGATTAAGGCAAAGCTGCTTCGCTTTGCTGGTGCGCCGGAAACCTCCGCTACATCCTCTATTTTATGGTGAATTTCCGTCACGCTTTTGTAGAGCAGGAATAGCCCACCGGACAGAATGATGAGGCTTTGTCCCGTGATGGACAAGTGTAACCAGCCCGCCTCAAGCGTATACAGCGGCTGTGTTAGCCGCGCGAGCAGGGATATGCCCAGCAGCAGCAACATGCGCGCCAGCATTGCCAGCACAAGCCCTACGACGCGCGCCTGAGGCTGCCTGTGCGCCGGAAGCTTGGACGTCATGATAGACAAAAAAACGATGTTGTCAATGCCAAGTACCACCTCAAGCAATACCAAGGTTATGAGCGCCAACCACGCGCTCGGCATCAAAAGAATTTGCGCTGCTTCCATTTTTGCTTAAATGCTTCGGAGTAGGCGTTTAGATTGCACTATATAGCTACTTCATAACAGCCTAAATTGGTTAGTATTTCACCATTCTGTTTATAATTTCACACCCTCGTAGAGCTACTGAAACATTTTCCTTAGCCTGTCCATAAAGTTTTTTTCGCTGGCGTCGGGGTTGGGCTTGAAGTTTTCGGAGGTCAGCAGCTTCTCCATGACTTTTTTCTCCTCTTTGTCTAACTTTTTGGGAATCCAAACGTTTACGTATACCAGCAAATCGCCTACTCCGTAGCGGTTGACCACCGGCAGCCCCTTGCCGCTGAGCCGCAGGATAGAGCCGGGCTGCGTGCCGGCTTTAATGGTAATCTTTGCCCTGCCGTCCACCGTGGGCACCTCGACGCTGGCGCCCAGCGCCGCCTCCGAAACGCTGATAAAGAGGTTGTGCACAAGGTTACTTCCGTCGCGAATGAGGTCTTCATTTTTTTCTTCTTCTATGACTACAAGCAGGTCGCCATTTTGTCCACCGCGGCGCGCGGCGTTGCCCTTACCGCTTACGTTGAGCTGCATGCCCTCGTACATTCCCTGCGGTATTTTGAACGATATTTCCTCCTCGCTCTGCACAATTCCGTTGCCGCTACAGGCGGGACAAGGCGCTGTGATAATCCTTCCCTCGCCGCGGCATTTTGGGCAAACGGTGGAGGTCTGCATACGTCCCAGCATGGTATTCACCACGTGCGAAACGTGCCCTGCGCCGTGACAGGTGGCGCAGGTTGCCGTTGAGCCTTTATCCTTGGCGCCGCTGCCGAGGCAAGCGCTACAGGTCACCATTTTTTTAATCTTCAGCTTTTTCTCCACGCCGTAAGCAACGTCTTTTAGCGAAAGCTTCACGCGCACGCGGATGTCCGAGCCGTAGCTGGTGGGCTGCGCATGCCGTCCGCCGCCGCCAAACCCGCCAAACCCGCTAAAGTGGCCACCGCTGCCGCTAAAAGCGCCCCCAAAAATATCCCCAAAGTTGGAAAAAATATCGTCCATCGAAAAGCCGTACGAGCCTCCGTTTGCACCCATTCCGGCGTGCCCCAGCCGGTCGTAGCGCTGGCGCTTTTCGGGCGTGCTCAGCACGTCGTACGCTTCTGCCGCCTCCTTGAACTTCTCCTCGGCCTCCTTGTTGCCCGGATTTTTGTCGGGGTGAAACTCGATAGCTTTTTTGCGGTATGCTTTTTTGATTTCTTCGGCGGAGGCATTCTTGCTCACGCCAAGAACTTCGTAGTAATCTCGCTTTTCTGGCATTGCTCTTTACTTAATTTACTGCTTTGGATATTTGGAATTTTGAATCCGTTGGGCTGCGCAAGGCTCATTCTCCCACTACGACCTTTGCGTAGCGAATAACCTTATCGTAGAGCTTGTAGCCTTTTTGTACGGTATCGATGATTTTATTTTTCTGCGACTCGTCGGGCGCCGGAAATTTGGTTACTGCGTCGTGCAAGTCAGTATCGAAGCTGGTACCTATCGGCGTTTCAATTGGCTTTAGCCCCTTGGTTTCGAGGTAGGTCATCAGCTTTTGCAGGATGAGCTCAACGCCTTCGCGCAGCGCTACTACATCCTCCGATGCAGCCGTTGCCTTAACTGCGCGCTCAAAATCGTCAACAACCGATAGCAGCCCCTTGATGGTATCTTCGCTTGCCGAGTGTATCAGCTCCATGCGCTCGCGGGCTGTGCGCTTGCGGTAGTTGTCAAACTCTGCCACCAAGCGCAAATATTTATCCTGTGCTTCTGCGTACTGCTCCTCCGGAGTAAGCTCTTGGGGAGCGTCTTCGGTAGTTGCTGCTTTTTCCTTTTCGCAAGCGCAATCTTCGCCATTTTGTCCATCAGCATCCTGCTGATTTACGCCATTTTTGCAGCCTTCATCTTTGTCACAGCAAGTATCTTTTTCTTTACTCATGGTTTAATTCAAAAATTCAAAATTCTACAAGGGTTATTTTCCGCCATATCTTGTGGCGAAATCAACTTATCGCATTCAACTCAGCAACTACCTTGCCAGAGGAGGCATTTGTGACAAATTGTCACCACTCGCTGTCCTGTGGCTGAGTTGCCTTAGTAAAGGTTTGCACCGCCAAGTATTGTTAGCGATCAACCCTCGGCAGCGCCTTGCTGCATGAGGTAGGCTTTGATAAAATCCTGCAGCTCGCCGTCGAGTACCGCCTGCGTGTTGGAAGTTTCGTGTCCGGTGCGGTGGTCTTTGACCATTTTGTAGGGGTGCAAAACGTAGCTGCGGATTTGTGATCCCCACTCAATTTTTTTCTTCTGCCCTTCAATCTCATCCTGCACCTCGCGACGCTTGCGCAGCTCCAGCTCGTAGAGCTGCGAGCGGAGTATGCGCAGGGCATTTTCCTTGTTTTGCAGCTGCGAGCGCGTTTCGGTGTTTTCCACCACAATTCCCGTAGGGATGTGGTAGAGGCGCACGCCGGTTTCTACCTTGTTGACGTTCTGTCCACCGGCGCCGCTTGAGCGGTAGGTGTCCCACTTTATGTCGCCCTGATTCACCACAATTTCGATGGTGTCGTCAACGGCAGGCGAAACAAAAACCGAGGCAAACGTAGTCTGCCGCTTGCCCTGCGCGTTGAACGGCGATATGCGCACTAAGCGGTGCACGCCATTTTCGCTTTTGAGAAATCCGTAGGCGTACTCTCCCGTAATTTCAATGGTGACAGACTTTACGCCCGCCTCCTCGCCATCCAGCATGTCGACAATCTTGGTTTGGTAGCCGTTAATTTCGCCCCAGCGCAGGTACATGCGCATTAACATTTGCGCCCAGTCGAGGCTTTCGGTGCCGCCGGCGCCGGAGTTGATTTTGAGAATTGCGCCCAGCTTGTCCTCCTCGTTGCGCAGCATGTTGCGCATCTCCAGCTCCTCAATGGCGTTCAGCGCCTTGCTGTACTGCTGCTCCACGTCGGTGTCGGAGACCTCGTCCGTTTTTGCAAATTCGAGCAGCACGCTCAAATCGTCAACTTCCCGCTTTACAACAGCGTATAGGGATATCCACGCCTTAATTCCCGATACCAACTTGAGCTGCTGCTCAGCTTTTTTGGCATCGCTCCAAAAGTCGGGGTCGCGCGTTTTATCTTCTTCCTCCTCTAATTGCAGCTGCTTTCTTTCGATGTCAAAGATGCCTCCATAGCGCTTGCTCACGCTTAGCCAGCTCTTTAGCTTGCTCGGTTGTTATCATTTCCTTTTACAGTTTATGTTTTTTGTTTGAAGCTTCGCTTTTTCCACCGCGCACCACCTGCTTTTTTACGGCCGCGGAATGGGTGTACAAAGGTAGCAATCTTTTTCAGATTCCGGCTCGAAAGATTTTCTACCAACATTGAATCCCTCAGCGGAATTTTTGCTGTACACCCCAAGCTGGAAAAAATCAAGAAAAAAGAAGAAATAGCGTTCACGTTCTTCGTGAGCTTGCTCAGCTCAAAGCTCAAAATTTTTCCGCTGTACCGTATAGGTCGAAGTCGTCGGTGGAGGTGATTTTTACGTTGTAGAAGTGGCCAATGCTTAGCGGTTTGTCGGAGGTTATGAGCGCTTCTCCGTCTACTTCGGGGGAGTCAAACTCCGTGCGGCCAACGTAGTAGCTGCCCTCTTTACGGTCGAGCATCACCTTAAACGTTTTTCCTACTTTTTCCATGTTGAGAGAGGCCGAAATTTCCGCTTGCAGCTTCATCACGGCGTTGGCGCGCTGCTGCTTTTCCTCCGGACTTAGCGCGTCCTTGAAGCGCGTTGCCCCGTAGGTGCCCTCCTCCTCCGAGTAGGTAAACACGCCCAAACGCTCGAACTTAACCTCGCGCACAAAGTCCATCAGCTCGGCAAACGCCGTCTCGTCCTCGCCCGGATGCCCCACCATCAGGGTGGTGCGCAGCGCAATGCCCGGCGCGCGGCTACGCAGCTTGTCTATTAGCTCGTAGGTTTGCCGACGGCTGACGCCGCGCCGCATGTTCTTCAGCACCGTGTTGCTCACGTGCTGAAATGGAATGTCGAGGTATTTGCAAAGCTTGCCGTTGTCGCGCAGTACATCTATCACGTCGGCAGGAAATTGCGACGGGTAGGCGTAGTGCAGGCGTATCCACTCAATGCCGTCTACCTCGCTCAGCGCGCCGAGCAGCGCGGCAAGGCGACGCTTGCCGTAAATGTCCACGCCGTAGAAGGTGGAATCTTGCGCTACCGCTATGAGCTCCTTTACGCCCTTGCCGGCCAGCAGCCTCGCCTCGTCCACCAGCGCCTCTATGGGGGTAGAAACGTGCTTGCCCCGTATGAGCGGAATGGCGCAGTAGGAGCAGCTCCTGTTGCAGCCTTCGGAGATTTTGAGGTAGGCATAATGCCCGGAGGTGGTCAGCAGGCGCTCGCCGGCAGGCGCTTGCACGTGCGGAACGCCTACTGCCGTGAGAATATCATCGAAGCTGCTTACGCCAAAAAATTCGTCGACCTCCTCTATTTCTTTGCGCAAGTCGTCCTTATAGCGCTCTGCCAAGCAGCCAAAAACAAAGAGTTTTTCGATATCGCCGCGCCGCTTGGCCTCGGCAAACTCCAGAATGGTGTTCACCGATTCTTCCTTTGCCTCGGTGATGAATCCGCAGGTGTTGATGACGACAATTTTGGCGGACGTATCGCTGCTATCGTGCAGCAGCGTGTAGCCGCCGCGCCGCAGGCGCGCCATCAGCTTCTCGGAGTCCACTACATTCTTGGAGCATCCGAGGGTGATGAAGTTAATTTGCTTACGAATGGATTTCAGATGATGTGAGATTTTAAGCGTGAAGTTCTACATTTGCCTTGTGGCTTGCTCTCCCGCAAAGAGCGTTTCCACAAATTTTTTCCGGTCAAAAAGCTGCAGGTCGCCTATCTTTTCGCCCACGCCAATGTACTTTACGGGGATTTTTAGCTGGTCGGAAATGCCAATCACAACGCCGCCTTTTGCCGTTCCGTCGAGCTTGGTGATGGCGAGCGCGGTGACCTCCGTTGCCTTGCTAAACTCCCTGGCCTGCTGAAAAGCGTTTTGCCCCGTGGAGCCGTCAAGCACCAGCAGCACCTCGTGCGGCGCGTCGGGGATAACCTTGCGCATGACGCTGCGAATCTTGGAGAGCTCATTCATCAGGCTCACCTTGTTATGCAGGCGGCCTGCCGTGTCGATGAGCACAGCGTGGGCGCCGTTGGCCTTTGCCGAGCTCAGCGTATCGAAGGCCACCGACGCGGGGTCGGCGCCCATCTTCTGCTTGACGATGGTTGCTCCGGCGCGCGTAGCCCAAACCTCCAGCTGGTCAACGGCAGCGGCGCGAAAGGTATCGGCAGCGCCAATGTATACTTTTTTCCCCTCGGCCACCAGCTGCGCCGCCAGCTTGCCAATGGTGGTTGTCTTGCCGGCTCCGTTTACGCCTACCACCATCACCACGTAGGGGCTGTCCTGAGCATCGGGTATGGCGGCAGCGCTGCTCTCGTTTTCCTCCAGCAGCGATTCAATTTCCTCGCGCAGAATACGGCTGAGCTCGGCAGCGTTAAGCACCTTGTCGCGCGCCACGCGCTGCTGAACCAGCTCCACCACGCGCAGCGTTGTCTCCACGCCCACGTCGGACGAAATGAGCGCCTCCTCGAGGCTGTCGAGCACCTCGTCGTCTACCTTCGACTTGCCAACAACGGCGCGCGAAATACGCTTGAGTATGCCCTCCCGCGTTTTTTCAAGCCCGTGCTCCAGCGTAGCGGCCTGCTCGACCTCCTGATTTCCGGTTTTTTTGGATGAAAAAAGTGAAAAAAATGCCATAGTATTTTACCTTATTTACTGCTCGACGCATAAGCTACCTCGTAACAGACTGCAAACTTACATGAAATTTTTCTGCTCTGCAAGGAGGGGAGGGAAATTTTGAATTTTGAACAGATTCGGGATTGGCGAGACATCGGCGGGCAGGGGAAGATTTATTCGTAATTCGTAATCACTATTGTTCGATAAAAAAAGTAAATGTCTCGGAAGCGCCAAATCCAGCTTGGATTACACTCTTTCAGAGCTTGATGACCAACGCTTGCTCCGTTCGTAGGGCAACGCCTTATGAAAACGAATACCCAACGAAACCCAAGTCCTGAAAGGGTGCAATCCAGATGACGAACTTTTTTATCGGAAAATAGTGATTTTTTTGTACTTGCCTCGCTTTTTCCTATAAGTTTCTGTCGGCCGCCTGCCGGTACGTTTTAGCACAGCATTTTCTCCAGCTCTTTTGCCAGCAGCGGCATGCCTACTGCAAATCGCTCTTTGATGCAGGTAACGCTCCGTCCGTCCACCTCTCCGCCGGCGGGGTTTACCACAAAAATTTTGCACGTTGGCGGCGCGTAGCGGTATAAAGACGCGGCAGGGTATACCGCCAGCGACGTGCCGGCTATTACCACCGCTGCTGCCGTTGAGATGATTTCTATTGCCCGCTCTATCATGGGCACGGCCTCTCCGAAGAAGACGATGTGCGGACGTAGCTGTCCACCTTTGGGGCAGAGGTCGCCCAGCGCCACGTCGCCGTCCACCTCGCAGATGTACGAGGGGTCTTTCATGCTCCTGCACTTGGTCAGCTCGCCGTGCAGGTGCAGCACTTTTGTAGAGCCCGCCCGCTCGTGCAGGTTATCCACGTTTTGCGTTATCACGTCCACATCAAACAGCGCCTCCAGCGCTGCCACCGCGTAGTGTCCGGCGTTAGGCTGCACGCTCTTGAGCTGCCGCCTGCGCTGGTTGTAGAAGTCGAGCACCAGCGCGGGGTTACGCCTCAGCGCCTCTGGTGTGCAAACGTCTTCTACTCTGTGCTTTGCCCAAAGGCCGTCGGAATCTCGAAACGTTTCCAACCCGCTATCGGCGCTCGCTCCGGCGCCGGATAGGATGACTAAATGTTGTCTCATAGTGCATGTAATTGATTTAGAACAAGTTGATATTAATGGTGATTATTGCTTACTTTATAAAACGGAAGCCGAATTAGCAGTATAAATTTCTGTAATCCATGATGTTGTATTTAATTTTTTGGCAAATCCAAGGCGTTTTTATTGAAAAATTTTAAAAAGAGTTCAATGCTGAAACAGAGATTATATGTTTTTTTACCCGGATTAATTTTTTCATCTTATCGCTTTTTTTTAAGTTGAATTAAACAGCAAGCTTTACAGTAAATTATTAACCATACAGAATTTAAAGTTAAGTTAATTTAAATTCTTGCTGTTTTGAAAATAATTTCCGTACCTTGCGTGCAGTAACCAATTCTTTTTACAATTGGGTAAAACCTAAAAGTTGTATAGGCTTAAGTTGGCTGAATGTAAAGCTACAAAATTTTGCGAATACAACAACAAAAAACCACATAAAATTCTTGCGCTATGGAGCAACCTAAAGTATTTCCCGATAGCATTGTGAACAGCTCTACAGAAAAGCTTATTGCAGACTACAGAAAGTCCTCGCATGTGATATATGCAACCGTTGTAGCTAAAATAATACCAAGCATGAAAAACATTCTTGTCGCAGCGGCGCTTTTTCTGTGCTCCTGTAAGGTTGGCATCTCGGAAAATGTTGACACATTGAAAAAAGCAGCGCCAGCGGATGATTACAGATATTCGCTACTTGGGTTGGGGGCTAAGCAGCAAAAAACCTCATTTCTATCTCCCCTGTTTTACGAGGGTGTTTCGTTGACTACCGCGTTTGGGACAACCTCTACCCGCAGCAGCACGATGACATCTTCGTGCTCAAACGAACACTTCGATTACCTCTATAACTTCTCCAACGACAGCAAAATAGTCGCGATAGGAGCTGATTACACGTATAGCAAGTATTACCTGCTGCCAAAAATTGGTGAGCAGGGCGCTTTTTCAAAGCTTTTTGCAGGATGGAGCTACAGGTTAGAGCTGGAAACAGCGGTGAAGCCGGATAACCAAAATAACCCCGTTTACTTTCACCTTGACAACATGGCTGGCTTTGCTTTTTCGTTCAAAAGCAGGGTGAAATCGGTATGGATATTTGATGAGCTTATGATTCCCATAGCGGGACTTTACTTAGGCTCGCCCTATAGCAGCTCCTTACCCTACTTTGCAACCGAAAGAGAGGCCGGCTTTTTTGACGCTTTCGATATTTTGTTTATCAACAAAGCCCCTCAGCTTCAGAATACGCTGAATGTTGACTTTAAGCTCAACTTTAAGCGATACTCCAATACGGTGCGGGTGCAGTATGTGCTCAACATGCGAACCCTGCACCTGAATAATAATGAAACAAACAGCATTTTTCATCTCTTTAGAGTAGGCTACCTGTTTAATACAATACCTTATGCGCACAAGTAAAAAATATTTGACTCTAATTTTGTTGGCGCTCCTTGCCTCGTCGTCCTGCATCATGGATGAATATACAAAAGAGCGCCACGCAACGCCCACCGATAACTTCGAGCTGCTGTGGCAGCTGGTTGACGAGAGCTACTGCTTCTTCGAGCTTAAGAATATCCGCTGGGACTCCATAAAGGCCGAGTACGGCAGGAGGGTAACGGATAACATGGACGAGAAAGCGCTTTTTGGCGTCTGCGCATCCATGCTGAGCGAGCTCAAGGATGGGCACGTAAACCTGTACTCCGAGTTCAACACCTCGCGGTACTGGGATTGGTTTCTGGACTATCCGCAAAACTACAACAGCGCCATTGTGGAGCGGGAGTATCTGGGTAAGGACTACCCTATTGCAGGGCGGCTAAAGGCGAAAAGGATAGAAAGGGCAGAAGGGAGTGTCGGATATTTACGCTACGGCAGCTTTATGGACGAGGTTAGCGCAGGCAACGTTCGCGCAGCCATCGCGCAGCTGGGCAACGTAAAGGGGCTTATTATTGACGTAAGGGATAACGGCGGCGGGGTTTTGGACTATACTAAAGTATTGGCCTCCTGCTTTTTCTCACAGAAAACGCTGGTGGGCTACCTGAAGTATAAGGAGGGGCCCGGACACTCGGAGTTCAGCGATTTTTTCCCTCAGTACGTAGAGCCGGAGGGCGCTGTTGCCTTTAGCGGCCCCATTGCAGTGCTGACCAACCGCATGTGCTTTAGCGCAACCAACGAGTTTGTGGCGATGATGAAGTGCCTACCCAACGTAACGCTCATAGGCGATGTTACCGGCGGCGGCGGCGGAGCGCCCCTCTCCTCCGAGCTCTACAACGGGTGGAGGCTTAGAATTTCGCGCAACCCGCTCTTTGACGTCAACAAGCAGCACATCGAATTTGGCATTGAGCCTCACATTCGTGTAGATATGGACAAGGACGATGAGTATGACGGCGTTGACACCATCATTGAGACCGCCATTCGCCACCTTGACTCGTAGCAACATCTTACGAAGTGGCGCGTGCAGGCGAGGCAAAAAAAGTTACGGGAGGATGCAACATTTTTTTTTCTTCCGTGCTTTTTTCGGACGGACGGAAGGACTTTACCTTTGTACCCGAATGAGCGCACTTGCAAGTACGCGCGTGGCAGGCATCTATAGGAGGGAGAGGATTTGTTGCGGCTTGCATGGACTCGCGTTGATTTAGCGAAAAAACAGGATGGTTATCCCCCCTCTTTCCCACTCACTATAGTACAAGTAGAGAGGGTAGAGGGGGGGGAATCATTTAAAATGTTGTCAGTAATCATCATTCCATGAAAGTACTACTTTGCGCACTCATTTTTAGCGTATTTTCCATCTGCTCTTTTGCTGAGCAGGCGCACTTGTCCGTTGTTGTCGGTGGTAAGCCTGCGGTGGGGGTGTACATATACGTTAACGGCAAAATAAAAACAGTCACCAACGAGCAGGGAGAGGCGCAGCTGCACAACCTGAAGCAGGGCGACAGCATACGCACATCGTACTTGGGCTACAAAGCTGCGGCAGCTGTTTTTACGCCGCAAAGCGGGGAGTTGAACTTTGACCTCGCTCAGGAAGTTTACAGCATAGGAGAGGTTGAAGTGTCGGCCGCAAACGACATGCCGCTCTTTAGGCAGATGCTGAAGTGGGGGTTGCAGGAAGCCGCACTCTACAGGCCAACATCTTTTTACCTTGTGGATACACTAAAGTTTTCGTCGGGGGCTGTTGTATATCGCGAATGTTCGGGGGCTTTTACCATCCCCATGAGGGGATATCTGCCTTTCGTCAGAAAAGCACAGGTAAAACTGCTGGCTGCCACTTCGGAGGCCGATGCAAAGAGTTACAACGCCCTGTATAGAGATGGCAAGGAGCATTTGTTTGAGCGCTACAAAATTCCCCAAAAAGATATTTCCCTTTGCTTTGCCTACGTAAGCTGGCTATCAAGCTTTGATAGAAACTTTAAGCTAAGCTACCTTGGCAAAGATTTAGCCGGGCATGAGCAGTTTTATTTTTACATACCCAGCAGCGACTGGCGGTACGCTGAGGACATGCACAAGGCGCACGCCGGAGGAGTTGTGTACTTGGACAGCAGCGGAGTTGTAGCAAGAGTAGAGTTCCACAAGACCTCGCTTGACATATCGGTCGAAAGCTATGAGCTTGACGTAGCGTATGCGTATGATGAAAAAGGAAACGAAGTTATACCCAGCGAGGCAGCCATACGCACCTACAAGCTGGGCAAAGAGTTGAACGTTGCGCTGGTACGCAGCGCGCACCTGAAAATATTTTCCAAATGAAAAACATACTATTTTTTACCCTTTTTGTCGTTTTTTCTTTCCCATGCCGCCTCTATGCCCAGCAAGACATGGAGTACTCGCTTCTGCTCTTTGATACTCCAACCACGCTGTACACCATGCGGCAAAGCAACGAGAACTACCTGAGCGTCTACCGGTACGCTACACGGAAGTTAAACAATGCAATGTCGCCACTTTACTCCATGCTGATACAAGCTGACCTGCACATACTTTTTTTATCGCACATAACCCACAACGCTGCTCGCCAAAGTATTCTCGTCGGCGAAGGAGTGAGCTCCACTTCTGTGCCCCACTTTATTAATGAAAAAAAATGGCCATACATCGGTGGAGTAAGAGATGCCGATTTGCAGCGCCTGCGCGATACCAAGCTGCCAACGTACATCCGCCTGCACCTTGGTGCGCTGGAGTCCGACTACGCGTTGTCGCTACGCGCTAACTCGCTTTTAAGCTGGAACAGGGAGGAGATAAGCGTGCTAAGGTTTGAGTATATGATGCGACAGTGGACAAGGTTTATTTTCTATTTTGGCGAGCTAATCAGGTCGGAAGGCAAAAACGCAGAAGAGGCCGACGAGCTTGACCGAGACATAACAGGAGATGAGGTGCGTGGCGCTATTCGTCATCTCCACAGGCCGGAAATGGAGTTCCACAGGTATACGGCTTACAGCGATCTTACCCCGGAAGAACAACAATTTGCCAAGCGCGTAGGCCGACGCTCGCTTATTAACCTGCTCGACCCCGTGCTATGGTTTCAAAACGGGTTTAGGAGCAAGAGCGGCAATAAAGTAAACTTTATGCTTGCGTACAACATGGCGCCTTTTGGAGATTTCATCGACCAGCATTTTTGGCTGATGACAAGGACGCTGAACCTCCACTTTTACCTGCGCGAATACGAAAACCGCCGAACGTGGTTTCCGGCGGCAGGCGCAACGCTTGCCAACGTACAACCTTTTAGCTGGATGATGCTTGATGCCACGCTCCACGGCTGGCAGCAGCCGCAAAATTTGGACTTCAATACCACCAAACGGCGCTACGGCGGAGCTGTTGATGTTACGCTAAAGTTTTTTGATAAGACTTTCATAAAAGATAGAAACATCTACGCTTCTCTAAACCTTGGCATAGTAGCCAAAACGCAGGGCTATCTGCCGGAAGAAATGGCAATGGAAAGCCATGTGGGTGGACGCTTTGGGCTAAGTATATGGTTTAAGTAAATTGTAAAATTATGGATAACAATCTTCATTCTCGGTTATGCATCGAAATTTCATCGATGGCTCGCGCCGCAGGGCAGGAAATAGCGCAAAAAATATATGCTGCCGATTTGTATGCCTACGTTATGACTTTGCAGAGTGGAGGAAAAAACGCAATTTTCCTCCATGCTTTTTTGGGGACGGGAAACGCTTACTTTTTTTCCTATCTAAATGAGCGCATTTGTAGGTAGGTGCGTGGTAAGTTTATGAATTTATTTACGAATTTATTAATTTTTATTTGCAATGAGAAATTTATACCGAAATGCATACCGTGTTCATGCTGTAGAAATGAGAGATGTTGATGGAGTCGGTTGGCTTAAAAATAAATGGGAGGCTTGTAAAAATGCCATGTTATTTTCACGTTACGATAAGTTTTTTTTCCTAATGCGTAAGCCCGCTCTTACGTTGCTGCTTTTGGGGTCGCTGTCGCTTTACGCTCAGGAGACACTGCGCGAATACTCATTTTTGCTTGTGGACGCACCGGCGCGGTTGTACACCATGAGGCAGAGCAACGAAAATTTTCTGAGCGCCTACAGGTTAGGAGCGCGCACGCTGGCTAACTCCCTCCCCGACACCATAAATTTGGGGTTTAAAAAAGCTCCACCGGGAAATGCTATGGTGCTCATAGAGGCTCTAAGCGAGCTTATACTATACCCTCTGACCCACGAGGAGGGACACCGCAGCATTCTGACTGCCGAAGGGATAGGCTCCATATCGGCGCCATTCCCCTTTAACAAGTACGGCGCAGCTTATGTAAACGGAGTGAGAGATGCGGAGCTAAAAAATTTGCGAGATACCAAGCTACCCACCTACATTCGCCTGCACATTGCGGGTAACGAAGCGGACTATGCGCTCGCCCTGCGCTCCAGCTCCCTGCTAACTTGGGAGAAAGAAGCAGCAGGGATACTGTGGGTAGATTTTCTCTTGCGAAAGCTATCTATAATGAGCTACTACTTTATTAAAGATGATTACGGCATGACAGAAGAATCGGAGCTACAGCGCGATATAGTAGGCCATGATGTGCTAAGCGCCATACGGCACCTTCACAGGCCGGAGATGGACTTTAAGCGCTATACAAGCTACGACGACTTCACCGATGAAGAAAAGAAGTTTCATACCCGCGTTCGCTACCGG
>JAIRXY010000168.1 GCA_031268055.1 Prevotellaceae bacterium
TACAAAAACGATTGCCCGCACAGCAAAAACTTTTTGCAGGGCTTCGTGGGTGGTAGCTACTTGGTAATGAGGGCTATTCATTTTGAAACACTATTGTCCGATAAAAAATTCGTCACCTATATTTCGCCCTTTCAGGTGGGGTGGCACAAATCAACTATCATTTTCCTTGTTTTATGTTTTTACCTACTCCTATTCATTTTTATACAATTGATAATCAATCAATGGAATTTCAACAAGGAGGCTTGTGGCAGGTATTTTTTTTGACTTAAAGTCGATTTATGCCACTCCTCCTGAAAGGGCGCAATCCAAGCTGGGCTTGGCGCTTTCGAGACATTTATTTTTTTTAGCATTAGTAAACTTCACCCAGCGCTTTGGAGTTAAGACCAAACGACCATCCGCATTTTTAACCGTATGGAATTCCATACGGTTAAAATCGGGATTATTGACTTGTTACAGCTATGGCCACTTTAATATTGCTAAATTCAACAATATTAAAACCGGGGTTATACCCCTGCTTGCGCGGGTTTACCCCCCGGTAACAAATAAAATCCCCGCTTACGTCGTCAGTCAACCGGTTTTTACTATTTCCGTGAAATCAGACCAATTTTCAACTTTAAAACCACGGATATCGCGCACAGATTCTTTAAACCAGCCTATTTTCGACAAGGCTATAATTACTTTGAATACATCGCCCAAGTCGTCGCTTTGTGTAAGATAGGTGCTGCCCTGTACCCATTCGAAGCGATGTTTTTTCAGCAAAACCTTAATCTCGAAGTAAGCCCGATTGTAAGGAATACCATAGCTAGCTTTAAGGTCGGATATGCTCATATCAAAGCTTATTGCAAACATAGCTTTGCGTTTTTGGGGATTTGAAACAAGTCTTTTGTGCCGAAAAACACATTCCGGTCTTTGGTTTCGGCGGCGATAACTACGCCATTGAAGGTATTGTTTTCTACGTCAATGACGGTTCCCTCTTCCCAATGGGAAAGCCCTGTCAAATCGGTAGATATCAACACATTATCTCCTATTTTTACGGTTGCTTCCATTACGTGTTTTTTTAACTGTTTAGGGTACAAATATACATAAATTCTTCAAATGCATACGGACGAATAAGAAACTTCGCCCCCCGCAACTTCACCCTCACAGCTTCCCCGCCGCTTTCAGGTAGTAGGTTTGGTTGAGGCGCTGGTGGGTCAGGGCGTTGATGTAGTCCATCCGGGTGCGCTGCCATACGGTTTGGGTTTCGAGGTAGCCGGAAAGGGTTTCCATGCCGCCTTCGTATTGCAGCTCGCTCAGCTTCATGTTTTCTTCGGCCTGCTCCAGCGAGCGGGCTGTCAGCTCCACCTCCAGCGCCGACTCGTCGCACTTGTCCAAGGTGCGAGCCAGCTCCAGCGCCATTTGCTCGCCGATGTTGTCCTGCTGTAGCCGGGCAATGTCGCGCTCGGCCTTGGCTGCGCGGATTTTGTTGTGCCCCTCGCCCCAATGGAACAGGGGAATGCTTACGGAGGCGAGGACGGAAAAGGAGGCTTTGTCAAACAGCTTGCTGTTGTTCAGCATTACGCCGCTCGTGTAGCCGTAGTTGGCCATCACGCCAACGCGGGGTAAAAAATCGCTCCGCACAAGCTTCACCTCCTGCTCCTTAAGCATCATCTGCTTTTCGAGCATGACGTACTCGGGGCGGCTGCTGTAGTCGACAGCGCGCATAGTATCCTTGCCTGCTACCTCCAGCGCTTCCGAAACCTGCAAGGCGCTATCCAACGAAATGCCCATTACGTAGCACAGGTTTTTGCGCGAAAGGCGCACCCCGTTTTCTGCTTGGCGCAGCTGCAATTCGGCCTCATTCATCTTGACCTGCACCTTCAGCACGTCGTTGCGGCGCTTCAGCCCTGTCTCCTCTGCCGCCTGCACGCTGCGCAGCAGCTCGGCGAGCGTTTTTTTGTACGATAGCGCCAGCTTCACCAGCTCGTTGGTCTGAACGTACATCCAGTATGCCTCGTCGGTTTTGACTATAATTTCCGCGCGGGACAGCTGCTGGCTCAGCCCGGCTATTTCTTCGCCTATCTTCGCCATTCTGTACGCCGCGGTAATCTTTCCCCCCGCGTATATGGGCTGCTCGGCGCTCAGGCCTACCATCCAGAGGTTATTGAGCTTCACCGTAAAATCCATGCCGGGGAAGTAGGCGTATTCCCTGAAAATGGGATTTCCATCAGGCCCAATGACGGGATTACCAGCGGGGTCAACGACGATATTCGGCGTAAGCTTACCCGTTGCGGGGTCGGGAGCAAACGTTGGCAGGTAGGCTTCCGATATTTTTTGGGTCATCTGTATGTTGCTGTAGAGGTAGCTCCCCGAAGCCGAAATTTTGGGGAAATAGTTCGCCCGATACGCTCTTTTGGTGTAGGCGGCTTTATCCTTGCTGCGGTCGGCTATGGCGCCGGATTTGTTGTTTTCTATCGCTAACTCGCGGCATTTTTCCAGCGTCATCACCTGCTGGGCGTTGGCCATGCCGCACGCTACGGAAAAAATGGCGGCAAAAAGTATATGCTTCGTATTCATTTTTTTTACTGTTTTTTGGGCCCTACTTTAATTCTGAAGAACATGGCGTACAATATCGGTACAAACAATAGCGTAATGAGCGTGCCAAACAGCAGCCCGCCCATGATGGTAACCGCTCCGGGGGCAAAAAGAGCGTCGGTCAGCAGCGGTATCATGCCGAGTATGGTGGTCAGCGAAGCCATCATCACCGGACGAAAACGAATGCACGTGCTGTCGAGCAACGCCCTGATCGGCTCAATGCCCTGCTCTATTTGCAGGTTGATTTCGTCCATCAGCACAATGCCGTTTTTCACCATCATACCTATCAAACCCAGCACGCATACGATGGAAACAAACCCAAAGGTTTGCCCCGCGAGCAGCATGGCGGCTATCACGCCAACGAGGATGAGCGGGATGCAGCAGAAGATAATCAGCGGCTTGCGGTAATCCTTGAACAGCATGATGAGGATGGTGATGATGAGGATAATTCCCAGCGGCAGGTTGCGGAACAGGTAGTGCGACGACTCGGCGCTGGCCTTGTGCTCGCCGTCCCACTGCATAGTGTAGCCTTCGGGGAGCGGGATGCTTTCTATCTCCTTCGCAACGGCGCGGCGCGCGTCCTCAACGCCTACGCCGAACACGGGGTTGCACTGCGCGCGCATGGCGCGCTGGCCGTTGTAGCGTATCACCACGGGGTCTTCCCACGCTAACTTGACGCCGTTTGAGGCTTGGCTCAGCGGGATGGTGCGTAGCGAGGCCTCCAGCAGATCTTCCTCGGATATAGCGCCCGTCATCAGCCCCTGCAAGGTCTGCTTGCTGAGGCCGCCGAGCGAAGGTATCAGGCTGAAAACGGGCGTGGTCTCGAGCGATTCTATCGGCTTACCGTCCTTATCAACGCACTTGAGGTAGATGGTTTGGCGGTCGTTGCCATCGTAGAATACGCTTGCGGGAATTCCACCCGCCACCGAAAGCATCGACAAGGCAACGTCCTGACGGCTCAACCCTACGTTACGGGCAATGGGCTGGTTGTAATCGACCATGAGCGCAGGCGTTTTTGGCTCCCAGTCGGAGGTGACCAAAAATACGTCGTCGCTGCGGCGCATGATTTCCTGCGCCTGCGCCGTCAGGTCGCGCAGCGCCGCGGGGTCGGGACCCTGAAATACTACCTCTATCGGGTAGCGCTTGTACATCAAGTTGTAGCGCTTCAACCGCACGTAGGCCTGCGGACAAGCGGCGGTGAGGTATTCCTGTATTTCGGGCATGACCGATACCAGCTTCCTGGGCGAGGTGAAATCCACAATCAGCTCACCGTACGACAGCGAGGGGTCGGCAATGCTGCGCACAAGGTTGTAGCGCGTGGGCGTTCCGCCTATGGAGGTGGTCACGTGCCGAACATCGTTGCGGGCGAGCAGGTATTTTTCGATGGCCGCCAAATCGTCGCCTACCTGAGCGCTGTTGGCGCCTTCGGGCAGCTTGTATTCAATGTAAAGCTGGTCGTAGTCCATGTCGGGAAAAAATCCCCGCGGCAGCAGCCCCAGACCGAACATGCTGGCGACAACCAGCACAATGGCTATGATTACGGACGTGGCTTTGTGGCACAGCCCCCACGACAATACGCTGCGAAGGGCGCGGTAGGGCTTGCTGTCAAAAAGCGCCTCGCCGTCCTGCCTGTAGCGTATCGGCAGCATGGCGTTGGCCTGTATCGGCACCTGCGTGAGCGCCAACACCCAGCTGAGCAGCAGCGATACCGCCAGCACGATAAACAGGTCGCGCACATAAATCCCCGACGTGTCGGGCGAGAGGAAAATGGGGAGGAAGGCAAGTATGGCTATCATCGTGGCGGCCAGCAGCGGGATGCCCGTTTTGCGCCCGATGGCGGTGAGCGCCTCGCGCCGTCCACAGCCGCGCTTCAGGTCAACTAATACGCCGTCGATAATCACAATGGCGTTGTCCACCAACATGCCCATAGCCAGCACGAAGGAGGCCAGCGAAACCCGCTGTAGCGTTCCGTCAAACAGATTCAGCACGAGGAACGAACCAGCAACCACCACAAAGAGGCTGGTTCCGATGATAACCCCGCTGCGAAAACACATCGTAAGCTTCTGTATCCCGACGACAATGATAATCGACTCCAGCAGGTTGAGCATAAAATCACCCAAAGCGGCGGTCACCCGTTCGGGCTGGTAAAACACCTTGTGCAGGGCAATTCCCGCGGGTAGGCGGCTTTCCTTCAGGCTCTCCAAGCGAGCCTCCACCTGCTGACCTATTTTGGTAATATCCGTGCCGCTCAACGCAGCAATGGCAATGCCCACGGCCTTTTGGCTGTCGTAGCGCATTTCGTTGCGCGCGGGGTTTTCGTAGCTCTCCGTCACGCGGGCAATGTCGCGCAGGCGGAGCTGGTCGTTTTCGTGCCCCTGCAAGAGCAGGTTTTCAATGTCGCCAACGGTTTTGTACTTGTCGTTTACCGAAATGCGCAGCCGCTTACCCCCGCTTTCGTAGTAGCCCGAGTATACGGTTTTGTTTTGCCCGCCAAGCGTGAGGAGCGCCTCGGCGGGGTGAACGCCCAGCGTTGCCATGCGGTCTTCGTACAGCTCAATATCGATGCACTTATCGCGCTGCCCGTAGATATTCACCTGCGCCACACCGTCGACGCTCTGCACCTCGCGCTTGATGAGCTCGGCGTAGCGGCCTAGCTCATCGTCGGGAAAGCCGTCGGAGGTGAGGGCGTAGAAAATGCCGTACACGTCGCCAAAATCGTCCATTACCACAGGCTTTCCGGCGCCCTCGGGCAGCTTGTCCGCCACGTCGCCCACCTTGCGGCGCAGGATGTCCCAGTGCTGCTCTACATTTTCGTTTTTTACCAGCGTAGATAGGTTTACGGTAATGATGGACACGTCGTTCATTGAGCGGCTGGTGACGGACTCAACCTCCTTCATTGAGCGGATGCTCTTTTCCAGCATATCCGTCACCTCCAGCTCCACCTGATGCGCCGAGGCTCCCGGGTAGGTGGTTACAATCATTGCCAGCTTCACCTTTATTTCGGGGTCTTCCAGCTTGTTCATGCTGTAAAATGAAAATACTCCACCGACAACCAGCGCTATCATCAGGAAGTTAACCAGCTTCCGGTTGGACAAAGCCCATTTTCCTACATCCTTCATAGCATACCTCCTACGTTAGTGGGCGATGCTGCCGGCAGGAGCTTCACCTTCTCGCCTTCGTGCAGGGAGTGCACGCCTGCCGTAACGACAACCTCTCCGGCCTGCAACCCTTCGGAAACAACCACCATCCCATTCGTCAGCACGCTGCTTAGCTGCACCGTGCGCGATGCCACGGCCTGCGTATTCTCGCTGTAAATCCACACCGTTGAGGCATTGTTTACCTCAAAAACGGCGGAGAGCGGGATGCTTACCGTTGCCGTATTGTTTTCGGGCTTGAAGACAACGTTCACCATGACCGCCATTCCCGCCGAAGGCAGCTGCTGCGCCGCTTCTTTTATCCGCAGGCGCACGGCGTACAGCTGATTCAGGTTGGCTTTTTGCGCCACGCCCGCCAGCTCAAGCGGAAACACCCTGCCGGGGTAAATGTCCACGGTGCAGGTGAACGAGTCGAACTTGTCGCGGCGGATAAAGTCGGACGACGGTATGTTGATTTCCACCTCGGGAGCGCCCGTGCTAATCATGGAGACGACGGGCGTTCCCGCGCCGACGGTCTCGTTGGCTTCAAAAAAGCATTTTTGCACGTACCCATCAAAGGGCGCGCAAAGCTTGACGTCGGCCAGCGCGTTGCGGTGCGCCTCGTACTTGGCGGTAATCTGCTTGAGGCCGTACACCGCCTTGTCGTAGTCGTTGGGCGTTACGCCATTCTTCTCGTACAGGGCGATAATCCTTTCGGCTTCGGCCTTTACCTGCTTGTACTCTGCCTCCGTAGCCTCCAGCTGGATGTTGTAGTCGCGCGCATCCATTTCGGCCAAAACCTGCCCTTTCTTCACGCAGCTTCCGGCCTCAACGTAGACTTTCATAATAGGCCCGCTGAGGCGGAATGCAAGGTTAGCTTCCGACGCCGCCTTCACTTTACCGGGGAAAGTCACGTGGGGTCTTTCGCCGTACGTCCGCACGGTGTCCGTCTTTACAGTCCGGACAGCTTCTCTGCCCGTTCTTTTATGCGAACAGGCCGGAGTAAGCAACGCCAAACCTGCCGCCAATACTATGAATAAATGTTTCATAATTGTGGATTTTAATTCTACGGCAAAGGTATAGCAGCAATGATATTCAAATATATCCTTTATTTATTCAAAAATGTTCTATTTGTACAAAATGGAGGTCGATTTTTTTGTAGAAACACCCGTTCGCAGGTATTTACCAAAATTCAATCCTGTTCAATCTTTGATTTGCAGCAGCTAAGGTTTACTTAAATTGCGAATCTCGCGGTATCGCCTGAATCAGGATTTACAGCATGTTGTGTACCGACACACGCACGCATGCTCACACCCCCACTCTCATCTACGCCCACACCGGCGAAAAAATGAATTTTTGGATGAAAATGGATTGGGCGGATTAATACGGATAAATCCTCTATTTTCGAGGAAACATGGCAGCGCCGCGCCTCTACATTAAAAATTCAAAATCAGTAAAAAATAATTAGCCCAAAAACTTGGAATATAAAAAAACATAACTTACCTTTGCACGTCCAAGGAGAAGTTATGTAGGCTTTTGACACATATTAAATACATATTATTAAAATAATAGTGGAGTTCAGAAACCATTCCAAAAACGAGGCAATGCTGCCAAGCCTAATGAGCAGAATAATTTTTTAATACGTAAGATTATGTCGGAGATACAAAGCAAAGAGCAAGGACAAACAATCATTATCAATCAAGCTACAAGCGAGTCAAATGGCGTGGGGACTGCCGGATTTGTGCTGGCCTTGATTGCAATATTTTTTGG